>JADFYF010000057.1 GCA_015233165.1 Candidatus Omnitrophota bacterium | reverse complement strand
ATTTAGACGCTATTGAAGAACGATTGGCTCATGAAAAACAATTAAAAGATAAAGAAGATCAAGAAATTAAGATTCGTCAAGAAAAGCAGGTTGAATTGGCTAAAGACAATCAGGCTAGTAAAAAAGGTTCGGAATCTGTTGAATATTCAAACAGGCAGGATAAACAAAAACAGGAAGATAGCCTTGATAAGAAGAAATATCAGGAGGGTATTCGTAAAGAAACAAAAAGATTAAGAATCGAAACAGAAACAGATTACATTACGGCCGTAGACTTTTTTAATGAGAAGAAATATAAAGAAGCAAAAAATAAATTTGAGACTGTTGAAGAGAGAATTCATAATTATAAGTCTACCAATTCTTATTTAAGAAAGGTTAATAAACTTCTAAATATTGCTGAAATTGAAGAAAACCAGAAAAACAAAAGGTTATTAGAAGAACAGATTAGACTTAAGGCAGAGGATGATAAAATAAAAGAAGCACATAAAAAATGGATTGAGACCCAGAAAAATGGGAATGTTGACACAACAAAATCAAATGTTATTAAACCTCCCATAGGTAATGAAATAAAAAGTGTGACTAGTATTCCGGATCAAAAAGAAAAACAAGAAGAACAGGAAGCTAGGTTATTAAGTGATTTGGCTGACAAATCCTCAAAACTCTATCGAGAAATTTCTAACATTTCAGATGATAAGAACACTATTCCTGCCAAGGCTAAATTAGCCAAGGTTGATACCATTTTAAATAATTTAAAGAGAGAGCAGGAAAATACTTTAAAGAGAGTCCGTGAAGAAGAAGAGCGACATCATCAGAAAGAACTTAAAAATAAAGAAACTCTTAGAACAGAAGAAGCTCAAAGAGATTATGAAAATGCTATGGATTTTTTAAAAGCCAAAAAATTTGATGAAGCAAAAAGAATGTTTCTTGAAATTGAAAGCATTAAACCTAATTTTAAAAACGTCAGAAGGTATTTAATCAATATTGATGCCGATCAAAGAAAAGTTCAAGAAGAAGCTATTGCTGAGAAGGTGTTGGAAGAACAAAAGAAATGGCAAGAACAGCAATCTCAAAAAAGAATCGTAGAAAATCAAGAACGTAAAAAACGAATTGCTAAGAAACAGGAACAATTATCTGATATTGCTCAAAAAGCTAATGGCATTAATGATGAAATTTTGAAGTTAACAAAAGAGAGGAATTACTTAAAAGCTAAGGAAAAGTTTGATGAATTAGAATCAACCATGATTGAATTGAAAAAGATGAAAGATTCCATAGAAGCAGACAAGGATGATGCTAAATTGGCCCTATCTCAAGATATTGAACACGGGAAAACAAATCGGGAAATACAAGAAGTTCTACGTGAAAAACGTTTACAAAATAAACAAAATAATAATATATCTATTATAAAAGAACGTCAGAAATTAGATGATCAAGGTGTTGCTCAATTTAGGAATAATGAAGTTAAGAAACAAAATGAAGTTATTTTGAACCAAGCCATTGAACTTTACAATGCGAAAAAGATAAATGAAGCTAAGATCATTTTTGAAGAACTTGCTTCAAAGGGGGATCAAAGGGCCAAGGTTTATTTGAAAAGAATCAATAAGAATAAGAATCAAAACGGAATTTATAGATTGAAAGAATCTGTGGAACATGAACGTTCTGATTATTTAGCGGAAAGACTTCATCGACAGAAAATAGAAAAAGAAATAGAGGCTAGAGAAGCGGAGCATCAAAAGAAGTTGTATAAAGATTTGGAGAGGCAGAAGAAACAATTATTTGAACAACAACAAGAAGAAAAACGTCGTATCGAAACCTTAAAATTACAAGAAAATCAACGTAGGGTTTTAGAAAAGAATAAACGTGCGGTAGAACTAAGATCCCAAAAAGAAGATAAAGAATATCATTTCAGAAAAATACAACCTGTTTCAACTAAAACAGAAAATCTCTCTTCAGTTGTTACAGAATCTACCACCCAAACTAATAATTTTACTAAAGTCAAGGTTCCTTCCGCAGAAAACAAGATGGTTGAACCAGTAAAAACCATCTCTGAAATACAAAATATTGAACCTGCTAAAAAGAAAGAAAATGTTTCTGAGAATATTCAAAAAAAGAGGGATGCTGATAAAGCTATTAAAGAACAGGAAAAGAAAGATATAGCTGTTAAGGAACAACAAAAGAAATTGGAAGAAGAGCACACTGCTATTCGTCAGCAATTAGAATCAGGTGTTAATTCTATGTATAAAGAGGCTGTTAAATTATATAATTCAGGTAATTACCAGGCTGCTGCCAAACGTTTTTCTGATGTACAGGATTTAATACCTAATTATAAACATACCGCAATCTATATTGAAAAAATTCAAAAACAAATTAACAAGTTTCTTGTCAAATCAACGCCCTCCGTACTGGTAACTCCTATTAAATCGATAGAACCTCCAGCGATTACTACAGATCCTTTAGATAAGACAACCAAGGTTTCACGTCAAGATCAAATTGCCAAAACATTAGATTTGTTCGATTCTAAATAAATGGCAGCCCATCGTAATCATCTAGCCTATCAAACAAGTCCTTACCTTCTTCAACATGTAGAAAATCCTGTTGATTGGTACCCTTGGTCTCAAGAATCACTTAAAAAGGCTGAAGAAGAACAAAAGCCTATTTTACTTTCCATTGGTTATTCGACCTGTCATTGGTGTCATGTAATGGCCCATGAAAGCTTTGAGAATGATGATGTAGCAAGAATCATTAATGAAAACTTTATAGCTATCAAGGTCGATAGGGAGGAACGGCCCGACCTCGATCAAATATATATGACAGCTGTGACCAGCATGACGGGACAAGGCGGTTGGCCTTTAACAGTCTTTCTAACACCTCAGACAAAACCTTTTTTTGGTGGAACCTATTTTCCTCCTTATGCCAAATGGGGAAATCCTGGATTTATTGATTTGCTTAATACGATAGTTAATGCCTGGATAAATCAAAAAGAAGAAATTCTTATGTCTAGTGAAACTATTACTCAGGCGTTATTAGAACAGACTCAGAAATTTTGTATGGATTCAAAAATACCGGATGAATCCTTGCTTGAGACAGCTTCCATAGAGCTTGCTAATCAATTTGACTCTCAGAATGGGGGATTTGGCGGTGCACCTAAATTTCCTATGGGACATTACCTTTCATTTTTACTAAGATCTTACAAACGTAAGCAAGATTTCAAGATTCTTCTTATCGTTCAAACTACTCTAACAGTTATTGCCAAAGGGGGTATCTACGATCATTTAGGTGGAGGATTCCATCGTTATTCTACAGATGCCCATTGGCATGTTCCGCATTTTGAAAAGATGCTTTATGATCAGGCACTTTTAGTTAAAGCCTATTTAGAAGGATACCAAATTACAGGAAATCTTCAGTTTGCTACCGTTGCCAAGGAAACGTTAGAATATGTGTTACGAGACCTTCAAGATGCTCAGGGAGGATTTTATTGTGCAGAGGATGCTGATAGTCTTGAGTCTATCTCTGGACATAAGATCGAAGGGGCCTTCTATGTCTGGTCTAAGAAAGAATTATTAAGTACATTAACAGAGGATGAAGCCTCTTTGTTTAATCATGCTTTTGGAATTCAAGATAATGGGAATGCAGCCAATGATCCCCACGGTGAATTTACAGGAAAGAATATTCTCTATTTAGCTCACACTATCGAGGATATCGCCCATCATTTTAATAAATCTACTCAGGAAGTCTCTGATACGCTGAAGAATGCCAAACAAAAGCTCTTTGAACTTCGTAAACTTAGATCACGTCCTCATCTGGATGACAAAATTCTAACCGACTGGAATGGTTTGATGATTGGGACTTTAGCATTTGCTGGATCTGTCTTAAATGAAGATCGTTACACCAATGCTGCTAGAAAGACAGCTGATTTTATTTTGATGAATCTCAGAAACAAGAATCGTTTATTACATAGCTGGAGAGAAGGGCCTTCTGATATTCCAGGAACTTTAGAGGATTATGGATTTTTTATCAATGGTCTTTTAGATTTATATGAAATAACCCTAGAAGAGAAATACTTCTCTGAAGCCAAATCTTTGGCTTTGGATATGTTAGTTTTATTTGAAGATCAAGCTTCTGGAGGATTTTTCTTAACAGGTACAGATGCCGAACAGCTCATTATAAGAACAAAAGATCTTTATGACGGGGCTATCCCATCAGGAAATTCAGCAGCAGCGTATTTATTGGTAAGACTTTATTTGATAACTTCAGATCACAAGTGGTTAAGTCCTGTTGAAAAACTATTCAAAACCTTTGGTGATGCTATAAAGAAAAATCCTTCGGCGTATACCTTTGCTCTTTGTGCATTTGATTTTTATATTGGACCATCCTTTAATATTGTTTTAGAAGGTCAAACAGGTGATAGAATGCTAAAACAAATGCAGGCACTTATATATAAACACTTTATCCCAAACAAAACTATTGTTTACAAGTCATCTGATTCATTAACGAATGCTTCTGTGTGTTATAAAAATGTTTGTCATCCACCAACCAATGATATGTCGACCCTTGAGCAGCAATTATTAGTTTCTTAAAAGGAGATTTGTCGTGCAAATTCTTTTTATAGCTATGATCATTCTTGCTCTTTTAGGAGGATTTCTGAGTAAATATCAGACAAGTCATGCGGATTGGGGAAGCTCACTGTTTAGTGTTTTTGGTTTTAAAAGTAATAAACAAATTGAACAAGAGCAATTAGAAAAGATTCTAAGTCAGCGCTTAAATGATCAGCTTCGATATTTAGAATCTTCCAAGGTCGAAATTGGCTCCCTGTCTGAGAATCTACAAAATTCATTATCTCAAGATAATAGCCCGGATATCCTGCGTCTAAAATCTCTCATGAAAGACTTTGAAGATGAAAACGTTCTTATGATTCAAAATGGCAAAGACTTATTATCGTTTAATGAAGAAAGAAAGAAGATTAATCAAAAGATGTCGAATGAATCAAAGAAGAGTGCTTATCTCACAAAAGAGAATCAGCTGGAGTTTATGGAGAAACAAAAGGAAGCTGTTAGAAAACAAATGGAAGTTCTTCAACAGTTGCGAGATCACATACAACACATGAAAGGAAACTCATCTATTAAAGATAATGCTATATTAAATGATCAATTAAGAGCTGTTTCAGATAAAACTTCTTCTTATTTTGATAATATCAGACACAAACAAGAAGACATCGACAGCGCAACTCAGAATAATTCTACAAAGATAGCTGAAATGAAGGAACGAATGGATGATTTAAGTAGAAAAAATCAGGATCGAATCTCTGATAACCGTTCTAGTCTTCAAGATAAAACAAGAGACCTCAATGATCGAATCCGTGATCAGCTTGAAAAAGCTAAAGAAAGAAATAACAGATAAATATATTCAGGAGAGCTTATGAAAATTCTTAAAACTGTTTTTATCAGCATTGCTGTTCTTATCTTTGTCTCAATCATAGCGATCACTGTTTTCTTAAGAACGTTTGATATCAATAAATACTTACCTCAAGTCACTGAACAAATCGGAAAAACGATTAACAGACAAGTAGTTATTGACCATTTAAGTCTGAATTTCTCTCTGACCAATGGAGCCTCCTTGGGAATAAAGGGGGTAACGATAAAGGATGACGCCTCTTTTAGTACTACAAACTTCCTTAAGTTAGATGAAGCTTCTTTAGGATTGGAGTTCTTTCCTTTACTGCGCGGACAGATCCATGTGAGCAAGGTTCTGTTATCTTCACCTCATATATCTATCATTCGCTCTTCTGAAGGTCTCATGAATATACAGACCATGGTCCCAGTGTCTAAGTCAATTGAACATAGCAACGATTCGACGCCAACACCTGTGTCAACGCCTAGCACTACTAATAATGCAGGGTTAACCTTACCTGCCATTTCTATTAAGTCTATTACTCTTGAGAATGGTGAAATCTCTTTTGAAGATAAAAATCCTAAAATGCCTCTTCATGTTGTTATTAAAAATATAGGAGTGACCATTAACAATTTCTCCTTAACAGATACTTTCGACTTCGTTCTTCATTTAAATCTCTTAAGCAAAGACAAGACGAACGTAGATATCACAGGTCATTGTTCTTTAGATTTATCTAAGAATGGCGTGCATGTCAGTGCTTTAAAGATTCAAAGCAATTTGAATCAATTGGACTTAGCTCAAGTTAAGAAGATATCAACTATTTTAGAAAGTATCCCTGTCTGGCCAGAAGAATCTAAAGGAAACTTGACCATTGCTATTCCCACATTGGATGCTTCCGCTAAAGGTTTGGATAAGATTAATCTGCAAGTTTCTATCACCGACGGTTCAATAAAATTAAAAGAACTTTTAAGTCCAATAACTAATATTAATCTAGATGTTGAAACTGACCTCAATCAATTAAATTTAAAGACGTTTAAAGCTAATATTGGAACAGGAGAAATAACGGCACAGGGGAATATAGGGGGACTGCTAACTACACCCAAATACACAATGAAGTTGGAAACAAAAGCCATTAAGGTAGACGAACTCTTAGATGAAAAATTATGGCCAGCTGTTGTTAAAGGATCGATCAATAGCCAATTGTCATTATCCGGAGAGAGTTTCGATCCAGAAGCTATGCAGAAAAATTTGAAGGGGGATGGGATTCTTAAATTATCTGATGGAAAAATCGAAAAGCTTAATATTCTTGATGCTTTATTAGGAAAACTGAACTTTATTCCTGGATTAGGGAATCAACTAAGCTCATCTCTGTCTGATAGCGTTAAAAATAAATTAGGATCAGATACGACCATTCTCGATAAAGCTGAAAGTAAAATAAAGATTCAGGACAAAGTCGTTTCCATTATTGATGGAGATGTGGAGTCTAAAATCTTTTCAATTACAGCCCAGGGAACAGTTGGGTTTGACAGCAGCGTTGCTATTGATGTCAATATTTATTTAGCCCAGGATCTGTCTGCTGACTTGATTAAATCAGCACAGCCATTATCTGGATTATTGGATAGTCAACAACGCCTGCATATTCCAGGAAAGGTTTCTGGACAGGGTTCTTCCGTTCAATTTAAACCTCAGGTGGATGATATAACAAAGAAAGCAGCTGTTGCTGCTGGATCTGAACAGTTAGGAAGAATATTAGACAAGAATCCAGGGATAAAAAATATCTTAAATCAAGTTTTGGGAAGCGATGAAAAGACAACAGATTCTTCATCCGGTGCTCAACCTCAGGAAAAATCTTCCAAAGAGTTAATCAATAATGTATTAAATAAGTTCTTAAAATAAAGACGGCTTGCTCTTGGCTAGCTTTCATGTTACTTTTGACCTATCAAAGGAGAGAGAAATGCCGTGTTCCGATAGTTCTTCAGGACTTAATATCCGGTTTGATGCCCAAGAGCATTTTCTAAGTTTTGAATTTGCCAAACTGACTTGTTCCAGCGAAATCAGCGCTCAGACAGGTTTGTCCGTATTTTGCCAATCAAAACCATTACCTGAAATTCTGGATCTAGATTTCAATATGATTGTCTCTGTATTGAATTTAAACGCTGATGAAGAGAAGCAATTCATTCTCTATTTGGAGCTAGAAGCTTTGAAAGCGGGGATTGCTGAGTATTTGGGGATTGATCATCCGGCCTGCGATCGGGACCGGTGCCGCATAACATCTATTGAACATACAGAAGAATTTACTGAAATTGCCCTTGTTATTCTTCCACCTAAAGAACTTCCTAAAATAGTATCCTGCTCTAAGTCGACTCCCGACCTTTAGCAATTAAAACCTTACCGGTTCGAACCAATTCTACTAAACCATATTTTCTAATGAGAGCTTCAAACTCATCTAATTGGACTGTTGTACCCGTTTGTTCAATAATTAAATAACTATCAGAAGTATCATCGATGCTGATATTGTACTGACTACTATACTTCTTAATGAATGTTTTAGCAGCGCTAGAAGCTTTAATCTTAAATAAAGCCAATTCTTTCTCAATCGAATGGGTGGCGTCATGCTCACCACAATGAACGATATCCACTAACTTATCGACATTTTTAATGATTTGATCAAGAGTCTCAGGATCACCTTTAGCCGTAATCGTCATCCGTGAATATTTAGGATTAACAGTAGGGGAGACAACTAGGGAATCAATATTGTAAGCTCGACGAGCAAAAACTAAAGCAATACGAACTAAAACGCCTGGTTTATTGGCCACTAGCACACTAATTGTATGGGTATTGGAATTATTCATAATTTAAGTTTTTCTTTAGGTTGAACCTGTTGGTTTTTCAAGTTTTTCAGTAGGAGCTTCAATGATCATATGATGAGCGCTTTTACCTGCTGGAACCATAGGAAACACGTTATCTTCTTTAATAACTTCCGCATGAATCACGCAAGGACCAGGATAGGCCATGGCTTGTTTCATCACGTCCTGACATTCACTAACCTTGGACATATGGAAGGCTTTGATTCCATAAGCTTCAGCCAATTTCACAAAGTCTGGGTTACCTTCTAAATCCACACCTGAAAGGCGGTTATCAAAGAACAATTCCTGCCACTGACGAACCATTCCCAGGTATTTGTTATCGATAATAAGAACCTTCACCGGCAACTTGTTGATAAAGGCTGTAGCAAGTTCGCATAAGGTCATTTGAAAACCACCATCACCAACAATGGCGACAACTAAATCCTTAGGACGTCCAAATTGAGCCCCGATAGCAGAAGGAAAGCCATAGCCCATGGTTCCTGCGCCACCAGAAGAGATCCAATCGTTTCCACGGTCGCTTAAATAGAACTGAGCCGCCCACATCTGATGCTGTCCTACGTCGGTGGTCACAATCGCTTTTCCCTTGGTTACCTTGTAACAGGTGTCAATAACAAGTTGGGCAGTTAAACCCTTATCATTGGAATATTTCAAAGGATATTCCTTACGATAGAAATCTAACTCTTTTAGCCATTCCTTTGTATCTAGGGGGTCAACGAGTTTAATTAACTCTTCAAGAATTTCTTTAGCATCACCAACAACCCAGGCATCAGGTTTAACGATTTTGTTGATTTCAGCAAAATCAATATCGATGTGAAGCTTTTTGGCATTCACGCAGAATTCTTTATTATTACCATTGATACGATCATCCCAACGAGAACCAATAGAAAGGATCAGATCGCAATTAATCAGCGCTTTATTAGCATAAGCTGTTCCGTGCATTCCAAGCATTCCCATAGATAAACGATGAGTTTCAGGGAAGCAACCTTTTCCTAAAAGAGTGTTTGTCACAGGAGCATTGAGTTTTTCTGCTAATTTCTTAACAGCATCAGAGGCTTTTGCGATAACAGCTCCGTGGCCAACAAGAAGTAAAGGCTTTTTAGCGCCTTTAAATAACTTGGCCATCTTGATAATATCGGCTTTCTTAGCCTTAGCGGTGTCTTTAAATCCAGGAATATCCATTTCAGGATCCAAGGTTGAACCGGTAAAGGGAGCAGAAGTGATATCTTTAGGTAAATCTAAAAGGACCGGACCTGGACGACCATTCTGAGTGATATGCCAGGCTTCTTTAACAACACGAGGAATCGCATTGGTTTCTTTGACTAAATAACTGTGTTTCACAACAGGCATGGTGATGCCAAAAATATCAGCTTCCTGAAATGCGTCTTTTCCCAGCATAGGGGAAATGGTCTGTCCGCAAAGAACAATCATGGGAACAGAATCCATCTGAGCTGTCAGAATACCTGTCACCGTATTGGTGGCACCAGGGCCAGAAGTAACCAAGACAACTCCAGGTTTACCAGTAGCACGGGCATAGCCGTCAGCCATGTGGGTTGCCCCTTGTTCATGACGAACCAAAATAAGCTTAATTTTGGACCCAACTAAGGCATCAAAAATAGGGATAGCGGCCCCGCCAGAAAGACCAAAAATATATTCAACTCCAAAGTTTTCTAAACACTTGATAAGCGCCTGAGCACCATTGATTGGAGTTGCTAGTGATGTTGTTGAGATTTTCTTCGTCATAAATTCCTCCATAAATAAAGACTTATATATTACCATAAAGATTTTGACGTGCAAATGAAAATACATTACAATTGAGGCTCCAATTTTAGATGATAAGTTTCAATAGGAGGATTTAATGTTTCAAGATAAAAGTATTTTTGAAGTCATTCATGCGGGCGGATTTACGATGTATGTATTAATTTTGTGTTCCATTGTATCTATTGCTGTTATTGTTGAACGGTTATGGTATTTTAAAAAACGCTCTTCCGTCTCAAGAGTTGAGCTCATCAGCAAGATTCGTAAAATCTTTTCCACCAATCAGAACACCACAATAGTCATTGACCTTTGTCGTAATACCGATACTCCTTGTGCCAAGGTTGCCTTAGCAGGTTTAAGCTTAAGTGGTCATGACGAGAAGGTTATTTCTAATGCGATGGAACGTGAGATTACTATTGAAACCGTTAAATTAGAACGATTAACAAGCATTGTGGGTACTATTGGGGCCATCTCTGTTTATGTGGGTTTATTCGGAACGGTTCTTGGAATTATTCGTGCTTTTCATGATGTCTCACGAGCTGCTTCCGGAGGAATGGATGTTGTAACAGC
>JADFYF010000056.1 GCA_015233165.1 Candidatus Omnitrophota bacterium | reverse complement strand
GGAGAATCCATACCTTATTAAAAGTATTGACGGGAATATTGGTTGTACCGAACTGTTGCTGGGCCTGGGCGTAGACCTTATCCCAGAATGTCTTGCCCAACCCTTTCTCGGGATAAATTAAAGAAGCGGTGATTTGTTTAAGGAGATAATCCTGAGCCAACAAATCTCGTCCCATTTCTGTTTTACCGAAATTATCCTGAATAATCCGATTCTTTTCATAAGGACTCAAGTTTACCCACTGATCCTGATCCGGCACGGCTAAAGAGGCTAGAAAATATTTAATCAGCTTCTGATACTCAACCTGCTTTTGATCATCCGATAAATTCTCGTCGCCCCTTTGAATAATAAAATCAAACATCAATCCATTGTCCGGATGAATGGTGATTCCCTTTAAATGAGCCGGCGTAAATTCGGGGCTTAATCCCACCATCACACCGGGTTTAGGCATCCAAGGGACTACACTCTCGGCTTGCGCATTAGGCGTTCTCATCGAAGTGCTGATAAACGCAGCTAAAACAAGAATGGAAAGAGTCTTACGCAGAATTTGAAATAATGAATGATTGCTATTGAGGGTGATGTTGGAGGAGGATTACTTGTCACTTGAGAAACATTATTCCCCTCCCCTTGTGGGAGGGGTAAGGGGAGGGGGCATTTCACAAAATCCCCCCTCCCTAGCCCTCCCCACAAGGGGGAGGGAATCGAATGACGTCAACGCCCTTGGCTCCCAAATCATTCGCCAAACCATCCTCCCAGCCCTCGAGCGCGAAGTCAACGAAGGCAAGAACTTCGCCATGCTCCGTCAGGTCTACAGCGGAATGATCCTGGCCACCTGGTATAAACGAGCTCTCAAGGAATCTTTATTAGGCAAGATCTATGCGAACCGATCCAAGGTTAAAGGCGTTGATCAACAAGATTCTAAGACGAACGAAGCTATTTATCAGCAATACCTCAAAGCCTACAAGAAGGGCGTCTATAACTATATTAAGGAGGATATCGATAAAAATACGAATCAGCCTATCCCAAGAAAGTATTTCTCAGGCGGGGCTGTGAATGATTATGCGATGATTCTTCAGACGACAAAGGATGGTATTCAAGGTGATGAGGCTATGTCCGCAGGCATTGAGAGTGGTCTTGATAAGGCGATGACAATTCTTAATGAAGGAAATGAAATTACGGCATCACAAAAAGTGCCTGATGCGGCGATGACGGGGAAGGTTGTTTTACCACGCGGGCTCGAGGAATATCTTCAACAATCCCAAATTCCTGGGAGGTTTCTTAATAAGGTGATTAAGACTTCAGTCGTTACGGGACCGATACTCTCGATACCATTTGTTTTGATCAGCCAGTTCAGTGATCTTAGTAGAGATGGTTTGAGTTGGAAAATCGTCGCAGTAACAACATCTTTGACTTTTCTTGTTCAATTGTATCGTGAGTATGCGATCAGGAATAAAATTCGACAAGGCTTCTTTGACCCTTGGTTTTTGCAGAACTCGTGTGGTTATTTTTCGGATAATCAGGCCATTACAGAGTATGCAAGGTACGTGTTTAATAATCATCAATACCCAGAGGAGTCGCGCAAGAGAGCTCAAGAATGGCTGACCCCTCCCAAACGTGCCTTCCAAAAGGGAGGCATTGAATTTAAGGTTGGCTTACATGTCATTGTTCGAATTCCTTATTTTTTGGATGATCATCCTCAAACTGTAGGAGGTCCTTGGAAAGAGGCAACCATAGGGAAAGTTCTCTCGGATGGAGTGATAGTAGATTGGAATGGTACAAGTGTGTTTATTCCCAACAAGCAAGGTCAGGATCGAGATGTGTTTCCATTGGTTCTGGATTTCTTAGAGGGGAGAAGTGATCTTAAAATATATTTTAGAAATTGTGCGGTACGGGGAGAGTCTTTTTCAGACCTCACGGAGAATCAATTGGAGGGCTTTATAAAACAATTGAAAGAGGCAAAGGATGTCAGTGATTTAATTACGTTGTTAGAAAGATTAAAGAAGACGGAAACGTTTAAAAAGACGGATGAAGAAATAGAAACGGATTATAAAACGAATAAAGAACTCCTAATAGAGGGAATGATTGAAAAGCTTACACCTTCCATCCCGTCCCCTGCGGCGGCGGTGGATGATGCGGCGATGATTGCTAACGAATACGAGAAATATCAGGTTCTAGCGAAAGACTTAGATTCAATGCTAAAACTAAAGAGTGAGATTGGAAGTAAGATCAATATATTACCTGGCGTCGGGTATTTTATTGAGATAGAAACAGCATCTGATCATAAAGCTAAAGTAATGATTAAAGTTCCAGCAGAAATGGATAAAGAAGGGTTTGTTTCTAATGGTGTGATTGATTTAGAAAACCCAGATATCATCAAAAGATTTGTAGATATCAAAGAACAAGTTTCTAGTTTTGGTGAAAGCTATGGAGCTCATGAGGCTCAGGTTATGCATTATATAAGAGAATTGGGTATGATTTTGGGCAATAGACAGGTCACAGAACAGGCTAAAAAACGAAGGTCAGCGGATGTTTTACGAGATCTGAGTCATCAGTTACATAATGTCATCATGTTTGAGGATATGAAGGTGAATAACGATGAAGCTTCGATTGAGGCTTTTTTAACGTCCATGAGAACAGCTTTTTACAATGTTATGAATAATCCATCAGAAAGACAAACTGAACGCTTTATTGATTGGCCTCAAACAAATGAGCAGAGAATGAAAAATATAGCATTGAAGTTTTTTTATAATGATGGAGGTTATCGTATGGGTGTACCGTTACCAGAGGAGGCTATATCGAATGTGATTGGTCTTATGAGGGAGTTCTTTGAGTTACGTGCGTTAGAATCTAGTTCACAGAAGACTCTCGACACTCCCTTGCCTGTGCAGCCAGTAACTGAAAAGTCTTCTTATGTAAGGCCTAAAGGGAGTGCTAGTACCTGGGATGAAGCAATAAAGATGATTGGTTTAGCTACTGAAAAAGATAATCTAACTGCGACTATTAAATTTAGAGATATTTGGGGTCAAGAGGAAGTAGTTAAGTTAGGTCTCGTAAGATTGAATTCTTCTAATCCATTAAGGGTAAGTCTTATTAATGGGTATAACTGGAAGAAAGGGATTTCTGCAGGTATTTCGAGAAAAGATTTTATTAGCATTACATTTGATGAAGCGATGGTGACGGGTACGTTTAATAAGTCAAATTTTGTAGGTTATCTTACAGTTGAACAATTGGATTTTCTGTCGTTTTATTATGGACAGGTACCTTTTATTGAGACAGCTGGTACTTTCAATGACGGAACTCGTTCTCGTCGTATCATCCCCTTAGATAATACGCCGTATACATTTACATCTTTTAGTAATCAGGAACAAGATGATCAGGCGATGACGGTGACTAAGGAGGTAGATAAGGTTGATATTTTAGAAGCCATGGCGATATTACGCCGATTGAATAAGAGTTTGGAAGCAGGAAAAAAGATTGCTGAATTCTGGGTTGCGATTGCTGCAAAGATGAAAACGTTAGGCGCCTTAGATAAGGACGATTCGGCTGCTTTCTTTTTTAAACAGATGGAGTCCGCGATGGGTATAGAACGAAAGATTCTGATGTCATTAAGGAGTATTTAAATGGACGGTTAGAGCGAATGAATTTAGTCGCTAAGGACAAAGGTGGTAGAGAAGCTGCTAAGATTTTAAGACAATTAAATCATCCTCGATATGAAGGGGCTCTTGCGGAGCAGATCCGAGACGCGTATTGGGCAGGGCGTTTAGCTAGGATGAAGACTGCGGTGAAGGAAGATATTAATGAGGCGGTTGATATTTTACAAGCCATGCTGGATTATGGCTATACAGGTCAGTACAGGAATCAAATGATATATCTGTTTCTATATGGCGAACAGCAGTTAATGAAGAGGTTAGAGAAGGGAGAGACGCTAGTCTTAGGTCAAGGTCAATTAAGAATTGGGACCAAGGATCCTTATGAAATACTAGGTGTAGAAAGGACGGCAATTCCAGAGGAGATCAGGACTGCCTTTAGGAATAAGGTGAAGAAAATGCACCCAGATCATAATCTTGGTTCTGAAGAATCAACAACACAAGTTAGAGAGTTAATTGAGGCCTATGAAATGTTAAAAGATAAGGCCATGGCAGCTTTAGAAAAATTGGATAAAGCTGCTATAGTAGAGAATCCTGGTGGTATTGATTTTAATTCGTCTAATTTGAACCTGCAGATCAAACGCGATGGCAAAGGCATCCCGTTGCCAATGTCCCAGCAGGATCTGGCGCAGATCGGTAAGATAGAAGGTTTGACCCCTGTGATTATTGAAATTAAGGCGATGACAGCAATTCCTGTAGCTTCCCCTAGTTAAGTCTATAGATATTGAACCTTTCCTTGACTTCCTGCCAAAGTATAATAAAATCTCATTATTAAAATTTTACTAGTAGGGGCAGGTTCCAAACTTGCCCTTTAGAATTATGGTGGGTTTGGAACCCACCCCTACGATTATTTATGGATATATATACAACATTACAGCAATCCGCTGCTCGTTTTGGAACGAAACCTGCTCTAATCTTTAAAGATCAGACAATTTCCTTTGTGGAGCTCAAAGATAAGGTTTTTCAGCTGGCCCATGGTTTAGGGGCGTTGCAGGTGAGGAAATCGACCAAAATCGGGTTGTTTTTACCCAATGGTCCTGAGTATGCGTATAGCTATTTGGCGTCTTTCTGTCTGGGCGCACCGGTTGTGCCGTTGGATTTTATGCTCAAGAATGATGAGCTGATTTCCTGCCTGGATCATTCTGAAACAGAAATCTTGATTGCTGCTCCAAGGGCGGAAGTGGATTTTAAACTGATCAAGGCTCAGGTTCCGTCCTTAAAGACGGTGATTGTTTTAGGGGAACCAGAAGCGGTGGCATGGCAGAGACCATTTCATGCGCTATTAGGTGGAGGCGAGGGGTTTACTCCGGCGAAGGTGAGTCCCACCGACCCATGTCTGATTATGTACACCTCTGGCACGACGGGAAAGCCTAAGGGGATTCTGCTGAACTATCGTCATCTGAGCGGTTCTCCTGAGGCGATGAAACATTTTGTTGATTTAAGCGAACGCGACATTAAGCTTTGCGCGATTCCTTTTAGTCATATCGGTGGATTTATTTATATTCAAAATTGTATTCTCTTTGGCATCACCCTCGTCTTAATGGATCGTTTTCATCCGTTAGAATTCTTAAGAAATGTCGTCCAATATAAGGTGACCTGTTTTCATATTGTCCCTCCGATGTATACCGCCTTACTGACGCTCAAGAATCTTGATCAATTTGATTTAACGTCGCTGCGTTGGGTGGTTGTTTTTGGGGCGCCTAGTCACCCGGACATTTTAGAGCGTTTTCATAACTATTGTCATAGTGCCAAGTTGCTCAACGGTTGGGGGATGACAGAGACCTGTCCTCCTAACACGGTCACACCTCTGGACAATCCTAAGATTGAAAGTGTGGGGAAACCTGCTCCTAATTGTGAGATTCATATTGTCGACGACGATGATCAGCCTTTAGCTTTGGGAGAGGTGGGAGAGATTGTGATCAGCGGTTGGGTGGTGATGCAGGAATATTATAAGGATCCTGATGCAACAGCTCTGGCTAAACGTAATGGTTTCTTTCACACCGGGGATTTGGGACGTTTTGATGACAATGGATTTTTATATATCGTCGGGAGAAAGAAGGAAATGATTAAGGTGGCCGGTCAGATTGTTTATGCCCCTGAAGTGGAAGCGGCTTTGTGCAAACATGAGTCTGTGCTGGAGGCGGCGGTTATTGGCGTTCCTGATCCTATGCGAGGAGAATCGGTGAAGGCGTATGTTGTCCTTAAAGAAGGTGTGGCTATTAACCCTTTAGATATTAAATATTTTGCGCGTGAACATCTGGCGAATTTTAAAGTACCCCAGACGGTGGAAATAAGGGAATTCTTACCGAAGAATCGGACGGGGAAGATTGATAAAGAAGCATTAAAACAACAAACTGTCATTCCCGCGAAGGCGGGAATCTAGAACTTCTGGATCCTCGACAAAAACATTCGGGGATGACAAATGGATGAAAGGGATTATATGTCTGACAGAATGACTAGAGATGTTCATTTAAGCGGTAAAGATTTGATGGCGATGGTTCAGTTGCGTCCTCAAGACGTTGGTTCTTACGCGATTGTCCCTGGTCCTAAGGAACGATTAGACAGCGTCGTCAAGAAGATGGAGAATCCAGTGAAGAATTTCTCCTTCATGGAATACAACATGTTTACCGGAAATATCAATGGCACCAAGGTCACAGCGATTAACGGGGGACGTTTTGGTGCGGATACAGCAATCACCACCGAGATTCTTTGTAATGCCCAAGTCAAGGCCTTGATCCGAATCGGCAGTTGTGGATGTTTGCGTAAGGATATGAAGATCGGTGATTTTATTGTGGCCACAGGTTGTGTGCGTGGCGATGGTGTTTCACCTTACTACGTCGATAATAAATTTGTCACCCTGCCTGATGCCGAATTGACCAAAAAATTAACGGTCATTGCTAAGAATACAGCAGCGATGGGCGGATTTGCAGTTCATGAAGGTAAGGTTTGGTCGACGGATGCGATCTTGCGTGAAACCAAGGAAGTGGTTAATGGAGTGATTGATCAGGGGGCGATTGGTGTCGATATGGTCAGCTCTACCTTCTTAACCATTGCTCAGATTTATAAGATTCCGGCGGTGTCTATTCTCGCTGTTTCAGATAACTTAATTACAGGACAGATGGGATTCATTACTCCGGATTATTACATGGCTGAAGGGATGTTGATTCAGATGGCCTTAGAGTTGGTTAAACAATTGGAAGGAAAATAATATGTACGAATCACCCTTGTTTTGGCCGTCGCATTGGGAAGATAAAACGTTAATGGTTTTAGATGAAACTTTGATTCCTTCAAAGTTGAAGTATATTCCTGTTCGTAAGGTTTCCGACGCTGTGGACGTGATCAAGACGATGAAGACCAGAGCCTTTGGTCAGTTCTTAGTTGTCCTGAATGCGTTTATTTTGGAAATGAATCATGTGTCTGCCAAATCCAAGGTGACTTTGAAACATATTGAAACCGTAGCTCAACTGCTCAATGCGAGTCGCCCAACCTTTCCCTTTGCGGAAGTGACTGGAATTATCGTTGGTGTAGCTCAGAAGGCTTCTGCCAGTGGAGCCGATGTGCGCGGACCTGTCACGAAGACGGTAGATGGTTTCTTGCAAGGCATCCGTCAGCGTCGATTGGAGCGTGTTCGTCAATTGGCTTTGTCCATTCAAGGCGGAGATAATATTTTAACGCATTGCAATGTGTCGGGCGAGTTGGCAATGGCGTGCGCCATGGCTAAAGCTCAGGGAAAGAAGATTAAGGTCTTTGCGACCGAGACACGTCCGTATTTACAGGGTGCCAAGTTGACGGTATGGGAACTTCAGGAGGCAGGTATTCCTGTGACCCTGGTTGCTGATAATGCCGTGGGTTCCCTGATGGCTGAAAAATTAGTGAATAAAGTTGTGATTGGATCGGATCGAAGCGCGGCTAACGGCGATATCGCCAACAAGGTCGGCAGCTATCAGATTGCTGTTCTGGCCCATGAATTTGATATTCCTTTAATTGCGTTAACTCAACCCTCTAACAAGGTTCCAGCAGGTAAGGATATGCCCATCGAGCAAAGATCTCCTTTGGAAGTTTTGCTCTATGAACGCAAACGTCTTTTTCCTTCCGGTGTTGAAGCTTATTATCCTGGCTTCGACGTGGTTCCTCATCAACTGATAAAGAAAGCGATAACCATCCATGCTGGACTTTAAAGAGAATAGTGTCATTTTATTGCAGGGCGTATTAACCGACGGTGCCTTAGCCAAGATTAAGCATAAGGGCAAAGGGATTCGTGTGGTCATCAGTGAAGGCCGTCCCAGTTTAAGAGCGGCGGAACATAACAGTCGCTACTTCTTAGATAAGAAGGTCACGCCGGTGATCATCTGCGACAACATGGCCGGATTTCTATTTTTCAAAGGTTACGTCAAGGAAGTGGTGTTAGCCTGTCAATATGCCGATACTAACGGTGCTCTTTGCGATATGGGTTCCTTGATCCTCGCTGTCCTGGCCCGCAAACATAAGGTGCCTGTGCGTTTATTAGACGGGGAACATAAGAAACATTTCTTAGGTAACCCCAAAGATTTGTTAACTCTCAAAGGACAGCCAACAGCGTCAAGCAAAACCCACGCCTACGCCCCCTTAGTCGAGTGGGTCCCGGCGAAGTATTTGAAATAAGAATTTTGTCATCCCCAAATGTTTCTATCGGGGATCCAGAATTTGCAACTTCTAGGTTCCCGACTAAAACATTCGGGAACGACAGGTGAGGATATGATTAAACAATTAAGAATTAAGATTATTGAAATCGGCAAGCTGCTCTGGGACAAGGGGCTGGTGACGGGTTATAACGGCAATATTAGTGCGCGGCTGGATGATGGGAATATTTTGATTACAGCGACGGGGACGTCCTTGGGGTATTTGACCGAGAAGGATATTGTCACGATTAATAGTGAGGGGCAGGTTGTTGGAGGGGGTAAGGCTTCCAGCGAGAGATCCTTGCATTGCGCTATTTATAAGGCGTTGCCGAATAATAAATGTATTTTGCATACGCATACGACCTATACCAATGGATTTTTCTTGAGTCATGATCAATTCACACCTAAGACGTTTGAAGCGCGTTTTTATTTAGGTGAAGTGAAGGCGATTCCTCAAGAGACACCATCGGTCACCGATGTCGCTCCTGTGGTCGATGCTTTTAAGTCGAATAATATTGTGGTCCTAAAGAATCATGGGGTTGTTGCCGTGGGCGATGATCTCTTTCGCGCCTTTGTTTTGATTCAGGAATTAGAAGAGCAGGTGAAGATGGACCTCGTTGACAGACATTATCAGAAAATGTCGTTCCCGAATGCTTCTGTCGGGAACCTAGAAGTTGCCAACCCTGGATCCCCGACAAAAACATTCGGGGATGACAAAAGTGTAAAGAAGTATAAGTTGTTCTCGAAGGAACAGATCGACGAGATTGTTAAGGTTGTTAACAGCGACGCGCAGATAAAAGAATTAGGGACTAAGACGGCGATGAATATGAGCTTAGCGGTGGTGCTTGATGAAACCAATCAGGCATATCGATTTACATTTGAGAATGGGCAGATTAAAGAAGTGGCTCAAGATTCCAATGCTGAGTTTGTCATTAACGCACCCGAGACGATCTGGCGCGCAGTGTTTAATCGAGAGATTGATCCTTTTGTAGCGACGACCCAAAAGAAGATGACATTAAAAGGCGACTTTGCGCGCATCTCCAAATGGTACGCGCCCTGCAGTCGTATTTTTCAACTGTGGACGAAGGTAGCGGTCGAATAATGAACACAACCGGTATCCAACAATTTGAATTATTACTCGAAGGCAAGATGTCAGCTCCTTTGTCGGGGAAGTATTTTGACTGCGTTAATCCTTCTCATGGCGAAGTGTTTGCTCGCGTCGCTGATGCCGGTGAGATGGATATGGAGATTGCTATTATGGCTGCTCGTCTGGCCTTTGATCATGGCAGCTGGCCTCGGATGTCCATTGCCGAGCGTGGCAGTTATTTGCTTAAGATTGGAAAAGCGATTCGTGAGAATGCCAAGGAGTTAGCCGATTTAGAATCAGCATCGACAGGCAAGACAATTAAGCACACCACCTTTATCGACGTACCGACGGCAGCAGAGACGTTTGAATATTATGGAAGCTTACAACAATTAACAGGGGAAACGATCCAAGTGTCCTCGCCGCATCTGTGTTTGGTTGAGCGTGAGCCGGTTGGTGTCGTGGGCGCTAATATTCCCTGGAACTATCCCTTGATTATGGCGGCCTGGAAGATTGCGCCTATCTTGATGACAGGAAACACGGCGATTCTTCGTCCGTCGTCAGCTGCCTGCGCTTCTGTAATGGCTTTAGCCAAAATTATTGCAGAGGTGGGATTGCCTAAGGGTGTTTTAAATATTGTGACGTCTGCCAATACTCAGACGGCTCGTCAAATGTCTTCGTCATCGTCGGTGGATATGCTGTCCTTTACCGGCTCCACGAAGACGGGACAGCAAGTGATGGAAATGGCGGCTAAGAATGTAAAGAAGTTGGTGCTGGAGTTGGGAGGTAAGTCTCCTAATATCGTCTTTGCGGATTGTGATATGGAAGCCGCCATTGGGGGAACCTTGTCGGCGATATTTATGAATCAGGGGCAGATGTGTACCGCCGGTTCCAGACTTTTGGTTGAAGAGAAAATTTATAAAGAGTTCGTCGAGAAGTTGGTGGCCAGAGCTAAGACCTTGAAGATTGGACCGGCGGATAGTTTTGAAACAGAGTTTGGTCCCTTGGTCAGTGTTTCGCATCGGGATGAAGTTCTAAAGATATTCCAGCAATCGAAACTCGGTTGAAGAGAGATCGATTTTTTTATTTGAGCGTGTAACTAGAAAGTTTAGACTATCGAGTTCTAAATCCTCGACTTTCAAAGTTGAACCAATCTCGTTTTCTGGGCGACGAAGCAGCGCTCTAACTCGAGCCAACAATTCTTCAAAGGCAAATGGTTTGATTAAATAGTCATCAGCTCCGGCATT
>JADFYF010000055.1 GCA_015233165.1 Candidatus Omnitrophota bacterium | reverse complement strand
GTCAGATCTATGACGCCATGATCCTGGCGGTCTGGTATAAAAAGAACCTTCGGCAAAGCCTGCTGGGGCAGATTTACGTCGATAAGAATAAGACCCGTGGCATTGATTTGGCGGATAAAGGGGCCATTAATACCATTTATGATCAGTATTTAAGCACAGTCAAGAAGGGTGTCTATAACTATATCAAGGAAGAAGATGATCCTATCAGCGGCGAGAAGATTCCTAGAAAATATTTTTCTGGTGGAACAGATTACGCCCAGATGGCAGCGAGGATTGGGACTGATAAGGCTGTTATTGCAGTAACAAATAAATTTGATGATGCGGCCAGTACAGCTAACTTGGATCAGGCGATGGTATCTCTTGATCCTAATAGCTATGAGTATCAATTAGCTGAAGTGCAAGGTTATGAAAAAGAGGTCCTAAGACTTATGCCTTTTGAGCAAAAAGCTCAGGAGGTTCTTAAAAATTCTGAGGGTAAGACTGAGATGGAAATTGAGAAGGCAGAGACCGACATAGCTAAATATAAGGCAGCTATAAGGATATTAGATGAAGAGCGAGAGATATTAAATAAACTTAAAAAAGATCAAGAGGGGGCAAATGAGAATGTTGACGTGGCGATACCTTTACCTGCGGATGAAGAAAATTCAGCAGAGAATAATAGTAAACCAACAGATATAAAAGTTCAGGAAGAGGATGCAGGGGAATCCAAGGCTGTTCTTGATGTGGAGAAGGCAGGGGAGATGGTCAAGACCGCAAGGGAAGCGGTAAGAACGGCTGTTGAGTCTGATCAGAAATCGTCGGCAGAAATGAATTTATTGTTGGAAGAACGGAAATTAACTATCTTGGAATCTGAATTAAGAAAGATACGGGCTTTGAAAAATAAAGTCAGGTTTGAAAAGGTGTTGTCTGATCTTAAGAGTGGGAAGGACATCAGAAGAGATGATTCAGATCAAACAAGTCCAAAAGAGAGAATTAATAGTACAGAAGGAGAATTGAAGCAGGCTCAAATAGAGCTAGAGGCTGCAGAGGCAGAGAATGATAATATTTTTAAGAGTAACTCAGAAATTGATAATGACCCAGACAATACGGTGGATACTGAATTTGTTCAAAAAGCTAGAGAAAAGGTTATTGAGACGAGCTTAAGCCGTGTTATCCGTGGGGTTGGCAGAGCACCACGTCGATCAAAAACAGTTCAACTTAAGAAGATTCAAGGGGAGGTGGGGCAAGTCAGAGAGGGTATTAAAGAAGACATTAAGGAAAAAAATGGTCGAACCTCTTTGAGATATATTATCGATAAGCAGGAATTATTTCGAGAGAATAAGAGTGAAGAAAGTACCGAAACTAAGAATCTGTATGGAATATT
Organism: Candidatus Omnitrophota bacterium; assembly: GCA_015233165.1. Classification (GTDB taxonomy): domain Bacteria; phylum Omnitrophota; class Gorgyraeia; order Zapsychrales; family Fredricksoniimonadaceae; genus JACQCF01. Next base: position 10,059 of record JADFYF010000055.1, on the reverse strand, counting down.
TGAGCTTGCGATACGATATAATCTTGGCCTTATCAGTCGAAAGAAACTTGTTGAAGAAATAAATGCAAAGAAGCTCAATGAAAAGAAGGAACCCACTGATGAAAAAGTTTTTGTTGATATTAAAACATCCAGGGGGCATAAAAAATATGTCACAGTTTCTGCTCAAGACATTCTCATTGGTCAAGATTCTGTTCCTCTTCCTCAAGAGGTGATTGATTTTTATTTAAAACCGGATAGTCCTGGAAAGGGCATTCTATATGAGTTAATTGATAGTCATTTATGGAGAGATATTAAGGATAAAATAGGGGGCAAGAATGGGAAAATTCCTAATATGGCGGATATTATTAAGGAATATCTTCTGTTGAATTATGAATTTGAAAATGCAAAAGATTTAAAGAGCCTTGAAGCTGTCCTCCATAAACTTTTATATGACTATAAGAGTTCTAGATTTTTCACAACAGTAGACTTTGGAGAGATAAAGCTTCGTCGTGGACAGAAGTTTTTTAAGGCTAAGCCAAAACTGCTAGATGCGCTCGACCCAAAGACAACAACGTTTGCTACGGTTCCAGCCCAAGGATTGGCTGAATTTAAGAAGTTCTTGGAGGGTAAGACCTATGAAGAAAAGAAGAAGAATTTCTACATTTATGAACAATTATGGGATTTGGATGGCCGATTGATCATGTTGGCAGCTAGGAATGGCCAAATAGAGGAATATTATGCGAGCAAGTCTTTCTCGAGGTTGACGGGAGAATATCAGTGGTGTCTCCAAGAGGCGATTTTGGGGATCATTGATGAGAATGGCAAGTTGAATATGGGATGGTTTGCCAAGGCTGCTCAAGAATCAGCTCACGATGTCAGTGATTCGACGAATGTAGAAATGAATCGTGTTATTAAAGGATTTCCTATCGTCACAGATAACACAAATCAAGTGATTGCGGATATGTCCTTAGATCTGGGGATTGTATTTGCTCCTGATGGGTATCTGATTTCTCGTGATGATCAGGGTAATCCAACGTATGACAATCCTCAGGTGATCAATGTTGATCGCTCTCGGTATCCTGCGTGGCTTCATAATGGTTTTGCAATCGCTCGACAATACCACCAAAAAAGATTTCTGAATGCGATCAAAGATATAATGCTTCAAGGTGAGCCTGATGTGGCGCCTGATCTAGATTTTGATCTTTTCCCTCAGGAGGCAATATTGACGGGACTTTTTAAGAGTAAGAAAAAAACAGCTATCATGACTCCGTCGTCTCAAGTGCCGCTGCCTTCTCAGGAAGTCGTAGAATCTCCAACAACAGAAGCTCAGTCTGCTCGTTCAGCCGAGGCCATTGCCACAGCGGCTATTGGAGATTCCCTTGCGCCGGCCATTCCTCTACCAACGAAATCTCCAGGAAATGTTTCACCATTGGTATTGACCCGTAATGCTGCAACAGAAAGAAACGCTGCAACAGAAGGAAGTTCACTTCAGGGGTTAAGAGGGCAGGCATTAATTGAGGGAATAAAAGATTTGTTCAAAGAAATGGAAGATATTAAGAAAAATAAGGGGTCCGTAGCGCTCGATGTAACCAAGTTGTCAAAAGATTTTGATAGGGTTCAAAAGATTCACAGGGAAATAGTCGAAATAGTTCCTGTATTGAAATCTGCCTTTGAAATTACTTTTCTAAGAAAGGATAAGGATAATGTAAGCGAGAAGGATAAGGGTGATGTAAGCAAGAAGAAAAAGGATGATGTAAGCAAGAAGGAAAAGGATGATGCAAGAAGAGTCTCTAGGTATGTTTTAACGACTCCAGATATTAAAGAGGTTGTTATGAAGACGGATCCTTTCTTTGAAGGGATTGAGGCGAGAGGACGGACCTCTCTTCGTTATCCACAGGGAGAAATAGTTATGAAGTGGAAGCAGGAATGGGAAGACTATCTAGTAAGGTTGGAAATATTAAGTTCAGTTAAAAGAAGTGGGGAATCCCTTACTAAAGAAGAAAGAAAATCAATGAAGCTTTTTGCTAATCGATTTAAGAATGCCTTTGATGAGGAAGAGCAAAAGATAATTGATGGTTGGCCTACATTAAAGAATGCCGCTGTTGCGACGGCGCTTTCAGTACTTGCACTCATTCTATTAAAAGGTGTTTTTTTGTTTCAGTCGGCACCTCCAACCAATCATGACGTCCATCGGCCGGAGAGTCTTAAGCCTGTTCCTGTTGAGCCTATTAAGAAAAGGGTGAAGAAGAGGGGTGATAAACCTGGTGCGAATACCAACCCTAATAAGGAGGTTGGTGGTATCGACTTCGATTCCAAATATCTTCAATTCAATATGCAGGGCGAGGGGATTGATATTCCTATTCCTAAAGGTTTTGATTGGTTATTGACCACACCAATTCAAGGTTTTGTGCCACAGATTTTAGATATTCACTCCGGCAGAGGCTTTGAGTTGTCCTTCTTTAAAGGTTTATTGACTCCCGACCAGGAAGGCGCCGCCAAGGCTCAGAGTGACATGAAGGTGTTTTTAGTATTTTTGGATCACAAGTTTCATATGAGGAATCAGACGGTTTTAGCCTAAAAGAACACCCTTGAACGTAATTTTTGTTTGACACCGTAAATCCTTGTTGGTACTATAGTTACGCATTTTAGAGAGATTTCTTAGGAGAAAAGAATTATGACTAAAAAAGACATTGTACTTCAAATTACGGATGCGACGGGAATCAAACAGGTTGACGTCAAGAAGATTGTCCAAAAGACATTTGATGTGATCGTCGATGCCCTGATGAAGGGTGATAAGGTCGAGCTTCGAAATTTTGGTGTTTTTAAGATTAAAGAACGCCGCGCTCGTTTTGGACGCAATCCCCGTACTGGTGAAAGTGTTCCTGTTCCTCCTCGTAAGGTCGTTATTTTTAAATCCGGTTTAGAAATGAAGGCTAAAGTAAAATAATCGTGAATAAGAAATTTTCCGTCCCTCGTGGGACAAATGATATTCTTCCTGACGCGGTTCCTCTTTGGGAAGACCTGGAAGCTAAAGCCCGCAAAATTCTGAAATCCTACAGCTATCGCGAAATCCGCACTCCTGTTTACGAGGACATTTTTTTGTTTAAACGTTCGCTGGGACAGACCAGCGACGTGGTGAATAAACAACTTTTAGAATTAGCCTCCAACAAAGCGGCTCCATCCGAAGGGGATGAGGGGTTGGCCCTGCGTCCTGAAGGAACAGCTGCTGTTGTCCGTTCCTATCTTGAGAACAGCATGGATGGCAAGGAGGCTTTGTCTAAGTTGTTTTATATGGGACCGATGTTTCGTGGCGAGCGTCCTCAAAAAGGTCGTTTGCGTCAGTTTCATCAGATTGGAGTTGAGGCGATTGGTCCTAATTCCACGTCTCCTTATCTGGATGCCGAGGTGATTGCCTTAAGTATTCATCTGCTTTCTGAACTGGGAGTGAACGATTATCGTCTGAAGATTAATAGTTTAGGTTCTAAAGAAGACAAAGCGCATGTGTCGGCGTGGTTGCGAGAGAGGTTGGCGCTTAGCGTCAGCGATTTATGTGAGGACTGTGCCAGTCGCTATGAACGTAATGTCTTTCGTGTTCTCGACTGTAAGAAAGAATCTTGCCGTAAGGTGGTGGCGTCCTTGGTTTCAGATTTGCCGTTATCCGATGAGAGTCAGGCGTATTTTCAGTCGGTGCAGGCAGCGCTCAAGGATATTGGAATTGCTTTTGAAATCGCTCCTCATCTGGTTCGGGGATTGGATTATTACACCCATACCGTCTTTGAAATCACAGCGGGTGGGGGATTGGGTTCTCAGGATGCCGTCGGTGCCGGTGGGCGTTATAATGGGCTCATCCATGAATTAGGCGGCAATGAGAAGACAAATTATGGGGCGATTGGGTTTGCCTTAGGGATCGAACGCATTCTTTTAGCGTCGGGTCAAAGCACGTCCCCCTTGCCATCCTTGGATGCCTACGTCATTGCCATGGACGCTGTCAATCAATCTCAGGCATTTGCCTTGGTTTCTTTGATACGAAAAGCAGGGTTATCGGCGGATATGAGCTATGCCGGTGGATCGATCAAATCCCAGATGGGAAAAGCCAATAAAGCCAACAGCCGTTTTGCATTAATTTTAGGTGAAGAAGAAATGAAAAATAAAACCGTTGCTCTGAAGGATATGCAAGCTGGTGTGCAAGAGATTGTGGCTGTGAATGATATTGTTGCGATTTTAAAAAATAAATTAACGTAGGGGCGATTAATAATCGCCCGTACAGGCATAATGCAGAAAGGTTTATCAATGAGAACGCATACATGTGGAGAATTAAATAAGGAACATAAGGATCAGGAAGTTGTTCTGTGCGGCTGGGTGCATCGCCGTCGGGATTTTGGTAAGTTGGTTTTTATTGACGTCAGAGATCGTTATGGGCTAACCCAGGTGGTCTTTGTTCCTTCCGTGAGTCCTGCGGCTCACGCGGAAGCGCAGAAGTTAGGACCAGAGTTCGTTATCAAGATCAAAGGAGCTGTGAATCTACGTTCTGAGAAAAATATCAACCCTGATTTAGCGACGGATGGCGTTGAATTGCTGGCCAAAGAATTAGAAATCTTAAACACCGCTAAGGTTCCTGTTTTTGAGATTGAAGACAGGGTGGAGGCTGGTGAAGATGTTCGTCTTACGTATCGTTATTTAGATATCCGTCGATCCAAGGTGCGTGAATCTCTGTTGCTGCGTCATAAATTGATTGCCGGCATCCGGTCATTTTTAAACACACAGAACTTTGTGGAAGTGGAAACGCCGATCTTAACGAAGTCCACCCCCGAAGGGGCACGTGATTTTCTGGTCCCTTCTCGTCTGACCCCAGGAGCTTTTTACGCATTACCTCAATCTCCGCAATTGTTTAAACAGATTCTGATGGTTTCAGGGATGGATCGTTATTATCAGGTGGTTAAGTGTTTCCGCGATGAGGATTTGCGCGCGGATCGTCAGCCGGAATTCACCCAGCTGGATATGGAGTTGTCCTTTGTGGATCAGGATGTGATTTTTGATTTAACCGAGCGCATGTATCAACAAGTTTTTAAAGACGTCTTGAATATTGATCTTCCTATTCCGTTTCCACGGATGACTCACGCCGAGGCGATGGCGAAATATAACAGTGATAAGCCCGACATTCGTCAGGATAAAAGCAATGCGAAAGAATTTGCGTTTTTGTGGGTTGTGGATTTCCCATTAATGAAGTATAATTCCGAAGAAAAACGTTGGGATAGTGAACACCATCCTTTCACCGGAATCAATCCTGAAGATTTACCTTTGTTGGAGTCAGGACAGTATGACAAGGTTCGTGGACGTTGTTACGATCTTGTGTTAAACGGCAATGAAATCGGCAGCGGTTCTGTTCGTATTCATCGTCGAGAATTGCAGCAAAAGATTTTTGACATTATCGGACTTGCTCCTGAAGAAACGTTGAAACGTTTTGGGTTTTTGTTGCGGGCTTTTGAATACGGAGCGCCACCTCACGCGGGAGTGGCTTATGGGATTGACCGTATTGTAACCATCATCACCGGCAACGAATCTATCCGCGACTGTATTGCATTTCCTAAGACTCAAAAAGGAACATGTTTGATGACGGAAGCGCCTTCAGAAGTCGATGACAAACAATTAAAAGAATTAGGAATTTTGACTATATCAGCCAAAGGCTGATCAGCCTACGGCTGAAAAAAATAAGGAGACTGTTATGTGGATGAGATTCTTGCCTTTAGTGTTGGTCGTAGCCCTCGCCTCAGGTTGTGGACTTAAAGCTCAAACGTATGTAATGAACAAGGAACGGGTCAATATTGCAAAGGGAACTGGAAACGCCGGATATTTAATGGGAACCCCTCAGTATATTGAACCCCAGAAGAAGACGCGTCAGGTTTATGTCCTTGAGATTACAAAAGCTCTTCCTGCAGGGGAAACTAAAAAGATTGAAGAGCAAACAGCCACAACGACTAAGACGACAGTTGAAGTTTCAGGACCATCGGCTCAATTAGTTGGAGCTCCGGTGGAGCATCATGATTCTCATAAAATCATTATTCCAAAGATTGAAGATGACGCTGCCGCACCTGTTGTTCGTGTAGCGGACAAGGTTGTTCAAGGACCGACGGAAGCAACAACCTACACCGTCGTCAAGGATGACACCTTACAAAAGATTGCCGCTAAGTTTTATGGTTCCCATAGAGCCTGGTACAAGATTTACAAAGCCAACAAAGAAAAAATCAAGAATCCTAACGTCGTAAGACCAGGGACTGTTTTAACCATTCCGGCGGTGAAATAATAATGGAATTTTTATTACGGTTTGATAATAATCGCGATCTTCAGTTATTATTTGGACGTTACGATCAGAATTTAAAAATTATCGAGAAGGAACTTGGCATTAAGATTCTTCGGGCCCCAGAGGGGATCAAGGTCTCCGGGCCTGATGCCCAGGTTCAGAAAGCCGACGAGCTTTTTCATTATCTGATGACCTTTGTTGAAAAGGGTAAGGATGTTAAAAAGGCTGACATCGTCTATGCGTTAAGGCTTGTTGAAAAAGAAGAGAGCGTTGATTTTAAGCGTCTGGCTAAGGAAAGAATTGAAGTGTCCGTCAAGGGTGGTTTGATTACGCCCAAGACGAAAGGTCAGATTGAATACATTGAAGCGATCAAGAATCATGATTTGGTTTTTTGTATCGGTCCTGCCGGAACAGGTAAAACATACCTAGCTATTGCGATGGCGGTCAATGCCCTTAAAAAAGGATTGGTTCGTCGTATTATCCTGACCCGTCCGGCTGTTGAAGCGGGTGAGAATTTAGGTTTTCTCCCTGGATCCATGGTCGAGAAGGTTTTGCCTTATTTAAGACCATTGTATGATGCCCTGTATGACATGATGGAAGCTGAAACGGTTGAGCAGTACACCGAGCAGGGGATTATCGAGGTAGCCCCTTTGGCCTTCATGCGAGGCCGCACTTTAAATGAGGCTTTTGTTATTCTGGATGAAGCCCAAAATTCCAGACCTGATCAGATGAAAATGTTTTTAACCCGCATGGGGTTTGATTCCAAGGTTGTTGTCATCGGAGATGTCACTCAAAGTGATTTGCCCAGCGCGGAAGTCAATGGGCTTGCAGAAGCCAATAGGGTTTTAGGACAAGTCCCGGAAATTAAATTCATTCACTTGACCAGCGACGACACAGTTCGCCACGAACTCGTTCAGAAAATCATTGAGGCGTAGAGCAAATCCACTAACGGTTCCCGCTGATTCTCAAAACATTTCGGTAGATCAAAAGGTTATTCTGTCCGTCACACTTTTGGCGACGATGATTTTTTGTTATTTTGCTGAACTGTCCCTGCTGATCCCGTTATTTCTTTTATTTTTTGGTTTGCAGTTATTCTATGTCCGTAAAGCCAGTTGGAGAACCTTTCTGCACTTAACATTTTTATTGGTTCTTCTGATGAGCGCGGCACATCTTTTAAAGTTTTACGGCGCTTTTTCTTTATACTACACCCCCATCGCGTTTGTCCCCATGTTAGCCACCCTTCTGTATAACGACATCCAGTTATCCTGGGCATTATCCTTTATGGCTAGTGGAGTCATCGGCTTGATGATTGGTTTTAGTTTGCCGGAGATGGTTGTATTTTTTATGGGAAGCGTCTGTGGATCCTACGTTGTTCAAAAGGCGCGCACACGAGAAGTTTTTATTAAGGCAGGCCTTTATGTCGGTATTGTTCATTTAGTGAGTTCTCTTCTCATTCATATGGATCTGAGTCTTGAAAATTCGACCAAGGTGCTTATTCCTCTGGCAGTCAATGGAATCATATGTTCTATGATTGTGATGGGGACCTCGAGAATCTTTGAATATATTTTTGGTGAAATCACTAATTTTACTCTCTTGGAGTTGTCGGATTCATCCCAGCCTCTTCTTCAACGATTGGTCTTGGAAGCGCCTGGTACCTATCATCACAGTATTATTGTGGCTAATTTGGCGGAATCGGCAGCTGAAAGGATTGGGGCTCATTCCTTGTTGACGCGGGTCGGGGCCTATTATCATGATGTTGGTAAAATAGAGAAGCCGGGATATTTTACTGAGAATCAAATGATTACGGCTAATAAACACGACGATCTTGAGCCCTCGATGAGCCGTTTGGTTATTCTTAACCATATTAAAGAGGGGATTGAGCTAGCTAAAGAATATAAATTGAATCAGCGTATTCTTGATTTTATCCCTGAACATCATGGAACAAGTTTGATTCATTATTTCTATCAGAAGGCTTTAGCCGAGGGGGAAACAGGAGAAGTTGGGGAAGAGGATTATCGTTATCCTGGTCCCAAGCCTCGTTCCAAGGAAACAGCTATTGTGATGTTGGCTGATTCTGTGGAAGGCGCAACCCGGGCGTTAGAGGAACATACTCCGCAAAAAATTGAAGATGTGGTCCGTAAGGTTATTAATAATAAGTTTATCGATGGTCAGCTGGATGAATGTAATCTTACATTAAGGGAGATTGATGCTATTGCCTCGACCTTTGTACGTGTTTTAAGCGCCATGTATCATAGCCGTGTTAAGTATCCCGAAAGATCCAATGGACATAACGGTAACAAATCTTCAAAGTAGTATCCCCGTCTCGGTTTCAAAAATCAAATTGGCTGCGCAAAAGGCTGTTGGTGAGTTAAACCGTAGGGGCCGAGCATGCTCGGCCCGTACAGAATTATCAATCGTTTTCGTCGGAACAAAGCGCATGCGCAGCCTCAATAAGAAATATCTAGGTCATGATTACGTGACGGATGTGATTACGTTTGACTTAGAGGGGGCGGCCGAAATCATTATTTGTCCCCAAGTCGCCCAACAGAATGCCAAACACTACAAACAGTCTGTGTCTAAAGAGTTGTTGCTCTACGTTCTTCATGGGCTTCTTCATCTAGCTGGGTACGAAGACCATCGCCACCAAGATATCCAACAGATGCGTTCTATGGAACAGAAGTTGCTGGAGAAGGTGATATGATCAAGCCGCTGATTGTGATTGCTGTTTTGGCCTATATTTTCTTTATTTTAGAATTTATGCTGAATGGTACCTTGGGGGTTTGGGCTAAACCTGAGCTCCTGTTGCTGCTCGTTGTTTTCTGGGGATTGTATGCTGGTATTCGTCACAGCATTTGGGCGGCCGTGGTGGGTGGTTTGCTTAAAGATGCTTTTAGTATCCAGCCTTTTGGGACATATTTGTTTGTGTTTGTTTCAGCGGCCTATTTGACGACGCTGGTGCGTCGATGGCTTTATCAGCCAGGTTCCCGATTCTCCAGGGCCGTGGTGGCTTTTTTTGTGTTGATAGCTTGTTTTTGTATAGAAATGGCATTGTATTTAATGGCTCATAATGTCCGTCTTGAAGATCTGTTTTTTAATATTTTATTGCCGCAAATCGTCACCACCATGGTGGCGGTTACCTTTGTTTTTTATTGGCTGCGAGATATCGCACAGTGGTTAAAAGTTTAGTTTATGCGTATCAAGATTATTGAAAATCTTATTTTACTTTGTTTTGCCTTGCTTGCTCTGGCCCTGATTTATATGCAGACGATCAGGGGGGAGAGTTACTATAATCAAAGCGTTAATAACCGCATTCGTGTGATTCCCATCGAAGGTCCTCGTGGCAAGATTTCCGATCGTAACGGAGTTTTATTGGCGGATAACCATGTGGCCTATCACGTCGCTGTTATTGCTCAGGACATCAATGATTCAGAGGCGTTGTTTGATTTCTTAGGCCGAGTTCTTAATAAAGACCCAGATTTCTTAAGAAGAACATTTAAGCGTAAACGGAGAACTTCGTTTGAACCTGTGATCTTGGCTCAGGATGTGGATCAGAGAACTATTCTTACGGTTGAGGAGAATCGTTTTCAGTACCCTGGTCTTGTGGTCGAGAAGTCTTATGAACGGCACTATTTGTTTGGGAGAAGCAATGCGCATGCGGTCGGTTATGTTGGAAGAATTGATCCTCTAGAAGCGGACATGATGGGGGACTATGGGTATGGTCCCTTAAGTGTCGTCGGTAAGATGGGCGTTGAGAAGACCTATGATGCCCTGTTGCGAGGAGA
>JADFYF010000054.1 GCA_015233165.1 Candidatus Omnitrophota bacterium | reverse complement strand
TGATTTTAAATATTCTGCCGGAGGAGTATACCCTAAAAGTTGGGCTTCTTCCAGATAACGAATGGCTCCTGCAAAATTTCTCGATTTAAAAGAAAGAATCGATAAATTTACAAAAGCATTCTGATGATTCTTATTTAAACTCACCGTCTTTAAATACGAGGCAATAGCTTCAGGAATTTGTCCGAGCGCTGCGTAAACATTTCCGATATTATAATACCCTTCTGCCCAATTAGGATCTTTCTCTACAGATTTTTCATAATAATTCAAAGCTTCTTTCAAATCCCCCGACGACTCACTTAAAAAACCTAAATTAAAATAGGCTCCTGCATTATTAGGATCTACATCCAGGGTCTTCTGATAGAGCATCCTGGCATGGTCAACATCACCTAGCGAATTATAAATAACCCCCATAATTAAATACCCCAAGGCAAACTTAGGATGGAAATGAACCAAACGTTGATATAACGTCAACGCCGATTTAAGATCTCCCATCTCCTGATAACGATTAGCTAAATTATATAACGACTTATCATAGGTCGGATTACGTTCCAATGACTTCTTATAAAAACGAATAGCTTCTTCATAGCCTCCGACCTGTTCATACAGAAATCCCAAATTAAAATAATCCACCGAGGAGTACTTCTTTCTTTTGGATAACTCCTCATACTCTGAGAGAACCTCCTCACGCTGCTCCTGATAGGTCTTATCTGAAGAGCTCCCCACAATCGCTTTACTATAAGCATCCACAACTCCAATATAAACATCCTCGTCATCAGGATAGGCCTTTAGTAAAGACTTAAACGCATCCACAGCCTCTTGAGGTTTATCCATCTTTTGATAGAGAACGGCTAATCCAAAAATCACATCCTTACTCTTAGAATCAACTGTTAAGGCTTTATGGTACCAAATCAAGGCCTCCTCCAACCGTCCGGAATCTTTATATAACTCCGCTAAACTCACATAAGACGCTATATATTGACTGTCCATCTTAATGGCGCGTTTGTAAAGATCCTCGACGTCCCTATAATCGTTGTGTTGATGCTGATATTCTTTATTATTACGTAGAGCTGCCGCTAGATTGTTTAACGCAATAGGATTGGGAGAAACCTTCAATTGATGTTTCCATAAACTTTCCGTATCGTGCCAAACCAAGGCCTGATTATAGGTTAACAGCATCAACCCCATCATTAACACAAAAACAGCTAATGACAAAAGATGCTGGAGAACAGCTTCCTGCGTCTTAAGAAATCGATACAACCAACTCAGTCCTACTGCTGTTAGAAAACAAAATCCCAAGGAAGGTAAATATAAATAATGGTCTGCGACTTCATTGAAGAGCAATATAAAAAAGATTGAAAACGTATAAAAAAAGAACGAGAAGACAATCCACTTATTTTTCCGTCCTATCCATACAGCTGCCAATAAAGATCCCAACACAGCGATTGAAACAAAATATTTCCAGGAAAGAATACTGATGGGTTTAGGTAAAAGATAAAGAGGGGCGAGAATAATAGGAAAAAAGAACTTATAGATATAAAAAACAAAGCTCCATATAAAAACCAAGGGAGATTGAAAAACATTTCCCACTGAAATACTATTCTGTAATAAATAACTCCCCCAAGCTAAAACAAGGGCCATTAAGAAGTAGCCCCACCTATCTGATAAACTTTTGATACCGATCCTCTTCCCATTAAAATAATCCATTAAAATCATGACAAAAGGAAGCGTAACAGCTACAGGATTAGCCAAAATACTTAACATGGAAAATACAAAACTCAAACGATGCCGCCCTTTTTGATAACTCAATAAAGAAGATAAATAAAAAACAGAATAAAGAAGTTCTTTGCGCTCACTCACCCATGCGACTGCCTCTATCTTCGTCGGGTGAATCGCAAAAATCAAAACTCCTAACAAAGCCTCCTTCCATTTCAATCCCATCTCTAAGGCAAGAAAGAAGGCTAACACAACAACGGCCAGATGCAGCAACAGGTTATTCAAATGCAAAACATAAGGATTCAGACCAAGGAAGCGATGCTCTAGAAAGAAAGATAATCTGGTCAGCGGAGCGCGAACGCCATCAACCTTCTCCTTTAAAAGAAGCTTTAAGTGCGGGAAATCAAAATTCAGAACATTCCCATTAGCGATGATACCCCTATCATCGGCCCCCGCGATCCATTGTGCTTTTAATACCGGACTAAAAACGACCATGGTCACGGCCAGCAGCAGGATGACACTTAAAATAATTCTTTTAGGAGAAAATACAATGGACGATAACAGCATGGGAGATTGGTAAGAATGACTAATATTGAAGAATCGAATAAATCGGCAGATCTTTCAGACGTTCTTTGCCTTTAAGGAATTTTAATTCAACCAGGAAAGCAACGCCAACAATCTTGACTTTCTGAGCTAAAATCAAATCCGTCACTGCTTTAACAGTACCACCGGTCGCCAATAAATCATCAACAACCAAAACACGTGCATTCGCTTTAAAAGCATCTTCATGGATTTCTAAAGTATCTGTTCCATACTCTAATTGATACGTAACGCTTTTCGTCTTATAAGGAAGCTTGCCCTTCTTTCTAACGGGTATAAAACCAGCTCCCAATTTATAAGCTAACGCTGCACCAAAAATAAAACCACGAGCCTCAACACCAACAACATATTCCACACGATCTTTCTTATATTTGCGAGCTAAAATATCGATGGATTTCTTAAAGGCATCCTTATTCTTAATCAGGGTGGATATATCTTTAAAGATGATTCCTTCCTGAGGAAAGTTAGGGATATCACGAATATGTTTTTTTAAATCGGAGACTTGCATTTTATTTTCCCATCGACTGCGCTTTAATTAATTTAGCTGATAAAGATTCTTTCACAGGAAGCTTGGCCCTACCATGGCTGATCTGATAAAGCATTTCAAGCCCCAGCCGTCCCATCTCAACCAAGGGCTGAGCCACTGTTGCTAAAGGAATGGGACTGTGACTACGTAAGGGATTATCATCAAATCCGCAAATCGCTAAATCATCGGGAATATCAATCTTCTTGGATTTAGCCACATCAATAATTTCCAAAGCCATCACATCAGAGGCTGCAAAAATAGCTGTTGGACGATCTTTAAGTTTTAACAAATCCATCGTCGCCTGACGGGCAGGTGTTCTTAAAAAACCACCAATCTTAACATACGCCTTATCCGCTTCGATATCATGTTTCTTTAACGCATCATAATAACCTTCTAAACGCGCCTGTCCTGCCTGCGTGGATAAATCACCAGCAATAGTAGCAATCTTCTTATGACCCAATTTAACAAATTCTTCGGTCACCTTAAAAGCCGCTTCATAATTGTTTATGCCAATACAATTAATAGGTTCTTCAAATTTATTATTTAAAACCAGACATGGCATCCCACGCATAATGGCTTTCTTAACAATCTCAACATCATTGTCGATATCCGCAAATAAAATACCGTCAACGCTCTTGCGATCTAAAAGAGTCGGGTCAAGCCAGGTGCTGTGATCCAAACGATCCGTAATATGAACAAGAAAATCCACATTCAAACGGCTGGCAGCTAGGTTAACACCCTTGGTAATTTCTCCAGTATAAAAGGAATGAAAAATATCTTCAAAGCGGGGTAAAATTAAAACAAAAATCGGTTTACGTTTTGTGGCCATATCTAACCATTCTCTTGTTCTTTAAGGATAAGCTTTAGTTTGTTAATTGTGATTTCTTCGATTTGACGCACGCGTTCGCGGGAAAGATTTAATTGGCTGGCAATTTGAGCTAATGTGTAATTTTCACCATCCGTTAATCCATAACGCATTTCAATAATTGTCCGTTCGCGCTGTTCTAATCCATCTAAAAGAGCACGAGCACGTTCTTTATTCAAAAATAACTCGACCTGCTCATCAGGTGCTGCCAAGCTTTCATCTTCTAAGACGTCCATGACCTGTCCGTCGCTATCCTCCCCTAAGGGAGCATCTAGACTGGACATCTTGGTAATGGCAGACTCTAGTTCTTTGACTCTATCCACCGTCAGCTTCATTTTCTTAGCGACTTCAGACGCACTGGGTTTTCGATTCAATTGCTGGCTTAATTTCTCTACCATCTTACGGTACTTCACGATTTCTTCATTCAGATAAACAGGGACGCGGATCATCTTACCCTGATCAATAATAGCACGTGAAATTCCCTGTTTAATCCACCAAGCCGCATAGGTTGAAAAACGAAACCCTTTTTCCGGATCAAATTTATCAACCCCGCGCATAAGACCAATATTACCTTCTTCAATTAAATCACTTAAAGCAATGCCCAGATTCACATACCGCTTGGCAATAGAAATAACCAAACGTAAATTAGATCGAATCATTTTCTCTCGGGCAGCTTTATCACCTTTTTGAACAAGACGAGCTAAGATGACTTCTTCCTCGGCAGTCAACAGAGGAATATTTTTGATATCTTTAAGGTAGGCTTTGATGGGATCCATAGTTTGGTCGGTATTATGTCATCGCTTCTTATTCAAAGCAACGTTAAATTGAAATTTGTCCGTAGGGAACGGTTTTAAACCGTTCCCTACAACAAATCTATTTCTTCTTTGCCGTTTTCTTTGCAGAAGACTTGTTATCTTGTAACGCTGCTTGTGCGGCTGCTAAACGGGCTATGGGTACACGATAGGGTGAGCAAGACACATAATTCATCCCGACTCTATGACAGAATTTCACACTTTCTGCTTCTCCGCCGTGTTCACCACAGATCCCTACTTTAAGATTCTTATTGGTTGAACGACCACGTTCAATACCAATCTTAACGAGCATTCCAACGCCCTCTTGATCCAAGCTTTGGAATGGATCATCACGGAAGATACCCTTACCACCATCTTTTTCTGATGCTACATACACGGGTAAGAAACGACCTGCGTCATCACGAGACAACCCTAAGGTCATTTGTGTTAAATCATTGGTTCCAAAGCTAAAAAACTCAGCTTCTTCTGCAATCTTATCCGCTAACAACGCTGCACGAGGAATTTCAATCATGGTACCCACCATGTAAGGCAATTTCACGCCAGCCTGCTTGATGAGGTGATCTGCTACTTCCTTAGTCTGCTTCTTTAGGATACTGAACTCTTTCTTATCCATCGTCAAAGGAATCATGATTTCAGGTAAAACCTTGATACCTTCTTTACGGCATTTAATTGCAGCAGCAATAATTGCTGTAACCTGCATATCCAAGATTTCAGGATAGGTGATGCACAGACGACAACCGCGATGACCTAACATAGGGTTAGACTCATGCAATTGTTCACAACGATGTTTAATCGCGTCAGGAGCAATACCTGTAATCTTACTTAATTTTTCAACACCGACATTATCCTTAGGGGTGAACTCATGTAATGGAGGATCCACCAAACGGATGGTAACAGGAAAACCATTCATCGCTTTAAAGATACCGTAGAAATCACCTGTTTGGAAGGGTAACAACTTGGCCAAAGCCACCTTACGTGTATCTAAGGTATCAGCGACGATCATTTCCTGAATTGCTAAACGACGTTCCTCTGTATCAAAGAACATATGTTCTGTACGGCATAATCCAATACCTTCAGCGCCCATCTTAACCGCGTTAACAGCATCATATGGCGTATCCGCGTTGGTACGGACATTGATCTTACGAATACCATCCGCCCATTTTAGAATAGTGTAATAAGCGGCTGGAAGTTCAGGTTCTTTAAGAGCCAAATCTCCTGAATAGATTTCACCCGCAGAACCATCCAAGGTTAAATATTCACCTTCCTTGATCACCTTACCGTTAACGGTCATTTGTTTAGCTTCATAATTAATATTTAAAGCTTCACACCCGACGATACAGCATTTACCCCAACCACGGGCAACAACAGCAGCATGAGATGTCTTACCGCCAGTAGCCGTTAAGATACCTTTAGCCGCATGCATACCACCGACGTCTTCAGGAGATGTTTCCTTACGGACTAAAATAACCTTCTCACCTTTTGCGGCTAATTTCTCGGCTTCAGAGGCCGTAAAAACAACCTTACCCGCAGCGGCGCCTGGAACAGCATTAATACCACCACCTAAGCGAATTCCTTTTAATTGAGCCGGTGATATCTTTGTTGTATCGATAACAGGATAAAACAAGCGTTCAATATCATCAGATCCGATACGGTTAACAGCCTGTTCCTTAGTGATGACGGGCTTTACAGCCGCTTCCGCATATTTCTTAGGTAAATAACCTTTCTTCACCAAATCATTCGCTTGAGCCTTACTCAACAATGGCTTTGTGGCATGATCTAAAGCGATTTGAAAAGCCGCCGCCGGTGAACGTTTACCTGTACGGCATTGAAGCATATAAAGCTTCTCATCTTCAATGGTGAATTCCAAGTCCTGCATTTCCTTATAATACGTTTCCAAAATGGCACGCACAGCGCAAAGCTGATCATACGCTTTTGGCATAGCATCTTGTAATGTGGATAACTTTAAAGGAGTACGAATACCAGCGACGACGTCTTCCCCTTGGGCATTGATTAGATAATCCCCATAAAAGGTATTCTCGCCGGTGTTAGGATCACGGGTAAAACAAACGCCTGTACCGCTATTATCTCCCTTATTACCATACACCATTTGCACGACGTTAACTGCTGTTCCCTTAAGGTCGGTAATTTTTTCAACACGACGATATGTTTGAGCTTTTTCAGCTTCCCAACTGCTGAAAACTGCCATGATAGCACCCCATAATTGCTTATAAGGATCTTGGGGGAAATCTTCACCTTTGTTCATCTTGTAAAATGCCTTGAATTGATCGCATAATTCCTTCAATTTCTCGGCAGGAATTTCAGGATCATTCTTCACGCCAATTTCATGCTTCATCTCATGAAGCATATCTTCCATAGGCTGCTTAGATAATCCCATCGCTGTACTAGAATACATTTGAATAAAACGACGATAAGAGTCATACGCAAAACGGGCATTATTAGTTTTCTTCGCTAAACCCTCGACGGATTTATCATTCAATCCAAGATTCAAAATAGTCTCTAACATACCCGGCATTGAACGCGCAGCACCAGAACGAACAGAAACAAGAAGAGGGTCATTGGAATCGCCCAATTTCTTACCTGTTACCTTCTCTAATTTAAGAACAGCTTCACGGACTTCAGCTTCCAAACCTTTAGGAAGTTTTCTTCCTAATTTGTAATACTCTTCACAAGTACCAATGGTCAAGGTAAAACCAGCTGGAACTGGGATACCGATACTGGTCATTTCCATCAAACCAATACCTTTTCCACCTAAAACATTCTTTGTTAAGGCCTCGCCCTTTGCTTCAGCCTTCCCTGCTCCGTACGAATACACATGTTTGTTTGACATTGCTAACTGCCTTTCTTTATTATGTTTTTAACAATAATCCTGTACGGGCACGCCGCGCCCCTACGATAAATGATCCTTAATATATTGATGCAAACGATCGACGCTGACACGCTCCTGAATCATGGTGTCGCGATGACGAACTGTGACTTGTTGATCTTCTAAGGATTGAACATCCACCGTCACACAGAAAAATGTTCCCACCTCATCCTGACGACGATACAACTTTCCAATAGCCGCTGTGTCATCATAAACACAGACGATATCTTTTTGAAGCTCACGTTTAATATTCTTAGCTAAAGCAACAATCCCATCGTTCTTTTTTAATAAAGGCAAAACAGCCACCTTAATAGGAGCAATCTTAGGATGGAACTTCATGACCACACGCGTGGTATCCTTGACCTGTTCTTCGTGATAGGCGTCAACTAAAAACGCCAATGTTCCACGATCACACCCCCCCGACGGTTCAATAACGTGAGGATAAAACTTTTCATTCGTGATGGGATCTTGATACTGCAAATCTTTTCCAGAATGTGTCGCATGCTGGGTTAAGTCATAGGCACCGCGATTAGCAATCCCCTCTAATTCCGACCAGCCAAATGGGAATAAATATTCCACATCCGAGCAACCAGCGGCATAATGGGCTAATTCATCTTTCGCATGCTCACGCAGACGTAAATTCTCTTTACGAATCCCTAAATCAACGTACCAAGAAAAACGAGCATCAATCCATTCACGATATTTCTCTTCCGCCATTTCAGGACGGCAGAAATATTCAATTTCCATCTGTTCAAATTCACGAGTACGAAAAGTGAAGTTACCTGGAGTAATTTCATTACGAAAAGATTTGCCGATTTGAGCAACACCAAAAGGAAGTTTTCTATGAGTTGAATCGACAACATTAGGGAAGTTAACAAAAATACCCTGAGCAGTTTCAGGACGAAGATAGGTAACCGAAGAAGAATCTTCCATAGCCCCTAAGAACGTTTTAAGCATGAGATTAAAAGCGCGAGGATCAGAAAAAGTATTATTGCCGCAGCCAGGACATTTGCCTTTTTCGATATGATCAGGACGTAGACGTTTATTACATTTTTTACATTCCACCAACTGATCCACAAAATTAGCGACGTGCCCAGAAGCTTCCCAGGTTTTAGGATGCATCAAAATAGAACAATCCAAACCCACCATATCATCACGATAATGCACAACGGATTGCCACCAGGCATTCTTGACATTGCGTTTGAGTTCAGCCCCTAATGGACCATAGTCCCAGGCGCCATTTAAACCGCCATAAATTTCGGAAGATTGGAAGATAAATCCACGCCGTTTGCACAGCGAAACAACTTTGTCCATCACATCGGGGTTAGTAGTCATGTGGTACTTCTTTGAATTTGCTTAGGGAAAAATTCTCATTAAAAACCAATACCAACTCAACTGAAGCCGATATTCTAACAAAAGGATTTTAAAAAGCAATCCCTAAAACAACTTCCCTATACAGTAAGGAATAACATTCTCAAAACGCACAATTCGATCTCCTAAACTAACCGCCTGGATGCCTTTCGATTTAAGAAGTTCCACTTCATAGTCCACTAAACCGCCTTCAGGACCGATAATAAGGACGACCCCTTTGTGATTAGCCTTTGGCAAGGCCTTCTCTTCCCCAGGATGTGCGACAAAAGCCTTTTTGTCCTGAATCAATTTCGGCAGCTCATCTTCAACAAAAGGTTTAAATGCCTTTTCGAGAATAACTTCAGGCAGGATTGTATCTTTGGCCTGCTCTAAGCCTAAAATCAAATCTTCTCTGATCGATTCGGGTCTTAACGTTGATGATTGCCAGAAACTTTTCTCCACCCTCGAGAAATTTAGAATAATAATCTTTTTAACACCTAAAGACGTTACACATTGTAATGTGCGTCTGAACATCGGTGGACGAGGCATGGCCATGATGAGGGTGATATTTAATGAGGCAGGCGGCAAGCATGATGCATTTTCTACATCAATATCAACATAATCCTTCCCTAATTCTAAAACCTTCCCCCGACCAATCTTGCCATTGACTTGCCCCACCGTCAATTCCTTGCCCTGCGTGGCTTTTAAAATATCTTTCACATGTTCAAATCGTCGACCAGAAAGGCGCACTTTCTGGGTGCTTACAAAATCATCTTCAAACAATAAAATCATGTTCATAATTTTTGTATTTCTTGGGGGGCCATATGGAAGGAATGAGGGTCATCAGGGAAATTTCCTTTTTGAACATCCTCTGTGTATTGCTTAAAAGCTCCCACAATCAATGGGGCTAAATCCGCATACTTCTTAGAAAACTTAGGTTGATACCGACTGACGATGCCTAAAATATCATAACTGACCAAGACCTGCCCGTCACAGCCTACACCTGCCCCAATCCCAATCGTTGGGATCTTTAATTCCTCCGTGATCTTCACGGCAAGTTCTTTGGGAATACACTCCAGTACTAAACTAAAACACCCCTTATCTTGAAGAAGTCTAGCACTTTCTAGAATCCTCTTAGCGGCGTTGGCATCCCTTCCCTGAACCTTCATATCCGTCGCTGTTTGAGGAGTTAGACCTACATGACCCATCACAGGAATCCCTGCTTTGACAAGAGCTTCAACAGTACTAGGACATTGATCAAACCATTCTAATTTAATCGCATGACAACCAATATCCATAAATTGCTTCGCGTTATCCACGGCCGCTTGAGGACGAGTTTGATACGCCTCAAAAGGCATGTCACCGACGATCATAGCTTTCTTCACAGCCCTGACAACAGCCTTCGTATGATGAAGCATCTCCTTCATTCCCACTTCCTTGGTCGATGAAAGACCTAAAACCACATTGGCTAAGGAATCCCCCACTAAAACAATATCCACCCCCGCCTCATCCGCCAAAGAAGCAATCGGATAATCGTAAGCTGTCAGCATGACAATTTTCTGCTGCTGTTTCTTCTTATTGAGAACATCCTGGATCGTCATTGAATTAAATGCTCCGAAACTTTTAAAGCCACGGCTTTACCACTAGCAAAGGCTTGAACAACACTCATTGATCCTGCAACAGCACTACCGACAGCAAACACCTTATCTAAGGATGTTAAGAAGGTCTTTTCATCAACCCACAAAGAACCATCATCCTTGGTCTTTAAGTGAGGCACTACCTTGGCTAAAAATGAATTGGCTTTTTGACTATTGGCTAAAATAACTGTCTGGGCTTCCATGATAGTAGGCTCCTCCTCGACAACAGCTAAAGATAAACTATCTGCCCCTTCAACAATCTCCAAACGACGACACTGAACCCCCTGAACAAAACCCTGACCATCATTGAGAATCTTTAAAGGTTCAAACGGAGTTAATATTTTCAATCCTTCTTCCAAAGCATCCTTGATCTCTTGTTCAGGAACACCCATCTCTTCTTCAAGACCTCCAAAAACCAAGGATGTTTGCTGCCCTAAACGAAGAGCGGTACGTGCCACATCTAAAACAGCATAGCCACTTCCGACGACAAGTGTCGTATTCCCTCTAAACAAAGGTTTGGTGGAATAAAGAACCTTCTCCTTAGATACCATCAAAAGACGCATCAGTAATTCTTCCGCATAGTAAACACCACCCAGTTTCCACCTTTCCTTCGTCGTAAATCCAGGTAAACTAGCGCCCGTTGCGAACACTCCCGCATGAAAGGTTGTAATTACCTCCTCGAATGGTTTCATCGACCCAATAAAATTGTTAGGGTTTAATTCTAGGCCTAAGGATTTTAACTCTTCAAACTGGGATGCCAAAATATCCTGGGGTAAGCGAAATTCAGGAATACCATAACGCAGAATCCCCCCTGGCTCACCTGCCGCTTCAAACATGACGACTTTAAATCCTTGCATCAACAAAGTGCTGGCAGCCGCCATGGCGGAAGGACCTGAACCGACAACAGCAACACTCTTTCCATTCGACGGAACAGTTGTCTTCATCCTTGCCATCGCCTTAGATCCAAAATCCGAAGCGTAACGTTCCAAGGCCCGAATAGCAATCGGAGATCCCTCCTCAAAGAAAACACAAACACCTTCACAAGGGGCCGGACAAATTCGTCCACAGATAGCAGGAAAAGGATTGTCTTTCTTGATTTTCTCTAAAGCAGAGACGGAATCGCCTTCACGTAAATAACGAATAAATCCAGGAATATCTACCCCTA
>JADFYF010000053.1 GCA_015233165.1 Candidatus Omnitrophota bacterium | reverse complement strand
CTTTTATGGACAACCTTCGGGGTTGCAAGGCGATCTCATGTACTACTGCGAAAAGGGTAAGGGGAAAAACTTTATAAATACAAATACAACTACGGTTTCTTTGTGGACGGAAGATACCATCAATCATATTCTTTATCCGACCAGTCTAATAAATAGCATCATAGATAACGTCACAATAGGAACCAACATTCCGAAATCTCTTCTCACAGTAGGAAACGGCTCAGTCCCCCACACCTTCTCTGGTATTAACGTCTCAACCGGCACAGCTTCCTATATCAGCGTCTCTGATGATCCTGTTCAATCTTTTTTAGAAGCAGACCCAAGCGTTGGAGTCGTTGGAACCTCCAGCATTCATGACCTGGTTTTCAAAACACAGACCACCGAAAGGCTGAGGGTCAAGGCCGATGGGACGATCACAACAACAGGCAATATTATAACAACAGGTACCCTCACAACAACAGGCAATGTCGGCATTGAAACAACAACGACGACGAATGCTCCTCTGGAAGTCAATAATTACATGAAATTTACAAATAATTCCTTAGACGCTAATGACGGCGTCATTGGTAACGCCCCATTATCCATACCAGGACTTAATATCGTAGGGATCAATACTGGTTCCGGTCGTAGAATGGGTGTTTGGGGATCCCTTTTTCAGAATGAGAATACGACAGGAAACAACTTTGCAGGAAACTCCACCTTTAACGGCAATGTTGCTATTGGAACAACACTCTCCCCTTCCTTAGCAGGACTGACGATTCAAAACCCCAGCGGCGGCTCTCCTTACCTACTGGATATCGGAGGAACAGGCGATGGAAGCATACGAACGCGTATCATCGATGGTCCTGCAACAGGGGATAGAACCCTTTACCTGCAATATGATACTGGGAGTAATGTCTACATAGGATTCTCCAATTCCAGCCATCTTTATGTCTATGGGGGTATCACAGCAACCCCTGCGGCTCCTAATGGCATCATCAATGCTAACAATTTATCAGCGACTCAGAATATTACTGCGAGTCCTGGCGATATCACCACCTTAGGTACTGTAAAATCTAATAATATTCAGGCCAATACGATCTCATCTACCAATGCTGATATCTCTACTGGGGATATCTTAGCCGGCTCTATTTCCTCCTCAAGCTTTGTGTCTACAGGCTCTCTTAGCGCCTATGGAGCCATCTCCAGTACTTCTGTCATCTCCACCACTGGGGGTGATATTACCGCACCCCAGGGAATCATCTCAGGAGCCTCTGTCTCTGCCACTGGAGGCACTCTTAAGGCCGGTGATAGTAGCCATCAAGGATTAATCAATATGAATAATCAACCGGCTCTTGTAGAAACAAACTCCTCTCTTCAATTAAACCCCAGTGGAAATGTGGGGATTCCCAATAGTAGCCAAACCCTTAGTATCACTGGAACTGTCTCTGCTAAAACCATTGTCGTTACAAAAAATAGCGGCAGTATAGGTATGGCCTTGACGAGTAGTGATTCTATTGGAACAGCGTCCTGGCAATCTCTTCCTAATCTCAAAGGAGATACCGGCCCGGCAGGTCCTCCTGGCTCCACAGGGCCTACTGGACCTGCTGGCAATCCTGGCCCTACAGGAAAGCCAGGGGCAACAGGCACCCCCGGCTGTCAATGGAAATACATTGCTGATGACTCTAATGGTAATGGCCCTACCATGCAAAATATAGTGGATGCCCATGCTACAGGGTTATGTTACTGGACGGCAGGGGCTGATAGTTCTAATAATATATATACTGGCTCCGTGATTACCCCATCCGGAGGAGGTACGACAGGCACAGTCGTATGCTACTCTTATCCTAACAATAGAAGCAGTTTTAGCGATCCTATCCAAAACACGGGACATCCCTTTTATTTTTATACTTGTGATGGAATGTTAATAGGTAGTATACTGCCCACTTCTTGATTTGCCCCTAACAAATGCTATACTCTCATTAAGATATATAAATGAGGAACTCCTGATGCTAAAAATGATTACCATCCTCTTGACCTTTGTTCTGACACTCTATAGCTCCAGCGTCTGGGCTGCCCACTCGACTCAATTGACGACATATTACCCTGCGCCTGCAGGAAATTATCAACAAGTCAAAATAACGCCCTGGCAGACCTCAGCTCCAATCCCTGCTTGCAAGTCTGATCTGAGTACTGATGGAACCATATTTTATGGAATCCCCGACGTTGCCCATTCACTAGGTATATACTATTGCCAAAATGGTCAGTGGCTATCCTTTGCAGGCCATCCTGATGCCTACTGGTTCGAGAATTCTACAACTCATTTGCTCGTTCCGATTAATTCAACGGACAGGATTGGGATAGGAACACGCGCTCCTATATCTCTTCTGACAGTAGGATCTGGGACAATCCCTAATGCCGCTACTCCTTTCGCTGGTATTAATGTGGCAACGACCGTACCTAACAGCACAACGAACCAACCCTCCTTTGTCAACGTTTCTGACAATGCGACACAAGTTTTCTTAGGTGCTTATTCAACAACTTTAACGGATAGTTATGGGATGATTGGAACCTATGGCAACCAAGACATCGTCATTAAAACAAACAACCTCGGACAAGTGAGGCTCACAGCCGGTGGGCCCGTTGGGACTATCACAACAAACAATATCGCAACACAGGGTAATATCACTACAGGCAATGTCGGTATTGGAACAAATACGACGACGAATGCTCCCTTGGAGGTCAATAATTCCATGAAATTTACAAATAATTCCTTAGACGCTAATGACGGCGTCATTGGTAACGCCCCATTATCCATACCAGGACTTAATATCGTAGGGATCAATACTGGTTCCGGTCGTAAGATCACATTATCAGGGTCGATCAATCAAACCGATAATCCTTTAGGAAACAGCTTTATAGGAAACACCACCCTAACCGGCCATGTCGGTATTGGTACATTAACGCTCCCCCCGTTAGCGGGATTGACCGTTCAAAACCCCAACGGCAGCGGCTCCCCTAATTTGCTCGATATCGGCGGAACAGGCGATGGAAGAATAAGGACCCCAATGATCGATGGTAAAACCTCTTCCTCGGATAAAGCCCTTTACTTACAAGCTTCTAATGGACAAGACGTATCTATGGGGACATCCTCCAGTGGTTCTAAACTTATTGTAAATGGCAACATCAGCTCCACCAGGCCTAATAGCACCCTATCTGCCGATTCTTTCTCTGCCGTAAGCATTAGCAACAGTACAGCAGATGCTATGACCGCCTCTTCGGGTGGTCTATACGCTTTGAATGTCACTGCAACGACAGGAAATATCTACGCTTCTAGCATCACGTCTACTGGGGCTGCTATTAACGCTGGCCTAGATATCTCTGCTAACTCTGTTATCACCACCTCTGTGACCGCTGGATCCATCTTGGGATATTCTATTTCTTCCAACAATTCCAATAGCACGATCACCTCCACCAATGGAGCCATCTCCGGATCCTCTGTCTCCGCGAGGACTATCAACGTCGGTAACAGCACCACTTCTGGATTAATTAAGATTGCCGGGAAAGAAGCTATTCAAGAAACATCCTCCTCCCTGCTTCAATTAGACCCCAATGGAAAATTCTCGTCAGGAATCTCTATCTCTGGAAACTTGGCTGTTGATGGAAAAATCAATATTTCCGGAACAACAATCATCAGAGGGGGGGGGCCTACACAATACAAAATCTTAATGAGCCAGAACGGCTCTGGAACTACCATTTGGCAACCGACGAGTATTCTTAAAGGGGATACTGGTGCCACCGGTCCTAGCAGTATCGGTCCTATCGGTCCCACCGGTCCGGATTCAACTGTGACAGGGGCTACAGGACCAACAGGCTCTGCCACATGCGGATGGCAGAATATTGGTAACGCAAACTCTTCCTTACAAGACATGATAGACTCCCATGCCACAGGGTTATGTTCCTGGACCAGCGGGAGTGATCTTAATAAGATTATATTTACCGGTACGATTATGGCTCAATATGGACTGTCGAATTCAGATCCTACTAAATCTCAAGTGGTATGCGCCAACGTCCTTACTTCTGGTGGGATAACTAATCACACCACTAACATAGATCTCACCAACGAACCATTTTCTATCTTTGCCTGTAATTCCTAATTCCTTAACACTCGTTTAATTAGCTCAGTGCCTACTAAAAAAGTTCGTGGGGTTGTGTGATTACACCTTGAGCGATAAATTCAGAAAACAAAACAACCTTGAAATTTCTCCTCGACGACTAACACAACGGGAACGGGATTTAGCAGCTTTGACTCCCCTGATTTGGGAACACATTAACCCGTATGGCAAGTTTGAATTAAGTATGAATACACGAATACCTCTTATTTAAACAAATGTGCCCATTGGACTAGGCTTTAAAATCAGGCTTGATTTGAAGACAAAACATGATATAATCTTACCAGTAAGATTGGAGGATAAAAATATGATATCAACAAAAGCCACCACAAAATTGTCATCTAAAGGCCAAGTAGTGATCCCAGAGTCTATTCGGGAAACGCTAAGACTCAAGACTGGAGACGTGTTTCTAGTTTACGGCAAAGATGATACCATTGTCTTTAAGGCCGCTCCCCCTGCTGACGATGAATTTGAAGCGATTGTCTCGGATTTCGAGAACTTTGCCAAGAAAGCTCATCTAAAACCATCGGACATCAATAACACCATTAAGAAAGTCCGTACCCGCAGATGAATGTCATCCTTGACACAAACACACTTGTATCGGGTTTGTTCTTTAAAGGCAAACCGCGACGCATTCTTACGGCTTGGCGCTCGGGACAGTTTGTCCTTTTTGCCTCAACAGAAATCTTTGATGAGTATGCTCGCGTGATCCGCGAGCTTTCTCATTTGAAACCGAGATTCAATCCAGAAAAAGCCAGTGTTTTCCTGCATAAAAACTTACGCTTTCTAAAACCAGTTCATTTACCACATCAAATTTGCAGTGACGGTGATGATGACAAATTCATTGCCTGCGCCCTGCCAATCATGGCCATTATTGTGACTGGTGACAAGGCGCTTTTAAAAACTTCAGGATATAAAGGGCTCGTTGTCCTCACCCCTGCAGAATTTGAACGTCAGTATTTGATCTGAAATTAAGGATAAAATAGGCAGGAATTTAAAATCTTTTCTACGGCCAGGAAACTGAAATATCGACCTTACGGGCCGCCGTGCAGTCAGCAAACGTGTTGGCTTGCTCCGTATTTCCACAAGACACCGTCCATTTGTAGGTATACGTGACCCCATTAAAAAGAGTAGTATTCTGATGAGACCCAAAGGCGAGATTCCCTGTACTACAGGTACTATAATCACTATCATCCACCTGTGAACGCATGTCTTCGAGGATATTGGCTCCAATAGAGGTGCTGATGAGCATCTTATTGGCATCATCAGGCATCTTGCGGATATTGGCCATCGTCGCGTAAAATCCCGTAATCGCCGTGACAAAAATCACCGCGGCCAGAAGTATTTCCAGCAAGGACGTTCCAATATTGTTGAAGGCATGTCTTTTCATAGTCTTATTGACAATACTTCCCACCATTACACACTGGATTTGTACCTGGATCTGTTGATGTTAAAACAATAGGTGCTGGAGTCAAGGTATACATAAAATTACTAGTGCCACCACTACTGTGACTCGTGGCTGTACAAATATAGCTAGTTGTTGTCCCCCCAGAACAATCAAAATCCACGCCATTAGCAATAATATTTAAACTAAGACAGTTATTAATATCCGAAAGAGCTGCCTTATTACAATAAACTTGGTTATTATTAAAATAATTCAATTGCGCCGCATAAATGGATAATAAATTGTTCTTGGCATCCTGAGACCTAGCATTTTCAAAAGAGGACGTAAAGGAAGGAACCGCCATGGCCGCCAGAATCCCTATAATGATCAAAACAACAAGGATCTCCATCAACGTAAAACCAGAATCTTTATTGGAACAACGCATCATCGCCTCCAGACTGTCTTTCTAAGATCCCTAATAAGAAACAGATAAATTGTAAATATTCCCCACCCAATTCCCTGCTACGCTATATGTTTTGTTATACAACTTCACCGAATCCGTCATATTGACTAAATTCCCTCCACTGACATACGCATTGGTGTAGGCGTTCCAAAAATACCCCATCATCAACTGCTTGGCCCGTATCTGCTCAATTTCTTTTTGAACGGTACTTGTCTGATTCATACTTTGAGAAAAGATGGCTACGCTCATAATCACGATAACGACAACAGCCATCAGGGTCATCAACAAAACGACTCCCGATTCCTTTTTAGGCCTGCGCAATTGAATGAACATAGTAACCAACCTCCCCTTTCTCTTACTTCAAGTATAAATCATCTGCTACCTAATAACCAACTCAACACAGCGATCAAAGACAGCCCACCAGTTAGTCCTTCTTAAAGAATAAGACTCCCAAAGGCGGGATGGTCAACGACAATGAAAATGGTTTGCCATGACAAGGCTCAGAAGACGCCTCTTGTCCTCCCCCATTGCCCTGGTTACTGCCGCCGTAAATGGTCGCGTCAGAATTCATCACTTCCTTCCAATACCCCCCCTTGGGCACCCCGACATGGTAACCCTTCCACACCATCGGGGTAAAATTACAGACCACAAGAATCAAATCCTTTTGATCCGCGGATTTCCGCAAGAAACAAATAATACTTTTTTGATAATCACTAAAATCGATAAACTCAAAACCCTCGGGAGTAAAGTCCCTCTCAAAAAGCGCGGGTTCGCTTCGGTAAAAATGATTTAAATCTTTCACCCAGGTATGAACACCCTGATGAGGGGCGTATTGCAAAAGGTGCCATTCCATACTGTGTTCATGATTCCATTCACTCCATTGAGCAAATTCAGCCCCCATAAAATGAAGTTTCTTCCCTGGATGGGCAAACATATACCCCAAAAGTAACCGTAGATTCGCTAATTTTTGCCACGAATCTCCAGGCATCTTACTGGCCAAGGCCCCTTTACCATGGGTAACCTCGTCGTGGGACAAGGACAATAAGAAGTTCTCTGAAAAAGTATATAAAAACGAAAAGGTCAGCTCATTGTGATGGTATTTGCGATGGATCGGATCCTTGCTGATATACTCCAAGGTGTCATGCATCCAACCCATGTTCCATTTCATGCCAAAACCAAGGCCACCCACCGACGTTGGCCTTGATACCCCACCCCAGGAGGTGGATTCTTCGGCAATAATTTGTGTATCAGGAAAATGAGCATAAAGGGTTTCATTGAGCTTTCGCAAGAAATAAATCGCATCCAGGTTCTCACGACCCCCATACTCATTGGGAATCCACTGGTCTCCTCGAGAATAATCCAGATAAAGCATGGACGCAACGCCATCGACACGTAGTCCATCGGCATGAAATTTATCCATCCAAAACATAGCCGAAGAAATCAAGAATTCCCTCACCTCATTGCGGCCATAATTAAAAATGGAGCTCTTCCAATCAGGATGATACCCTTTCCTCGAGTCCGCATGTTCATAAAGGTGGGTGCCGTCAAAATAGACCAAGCCATGCTCATCGGTCGGAAAATGCGACGGTACCCAATCTAGAATAACGCCAATCCCTCGCTGATGAAGAGTGTCTACTAAATGCATAAAATCTTGCGGAGTTCCAAAGCGGCTGGTCACAGAAAAGTAACCTAGGGTCTGATACCCCCAGGAGCCATAAAAGGGATATTCCATCACTGGTAGAAATTCAACATGGGTATAGCCCATGTCATTTAAATAATCCGGCAATTGA
Organism: Candidatus Omnitrophota bacterium; assembly: GCA_015233165.1. Classification (GTDB taxonomy): domain Bacteria; phylum Omnitrophota; class Gorgyraeia; order Zapsychrales; family Fredricksoniimonadaceae; genus JACQCF01. Next base: position 3,904 of record JADFYF010000053.1, on the reverse strand, counting down.
ACGGCTAATTCCCGATAGGTCAAAGGACGGTGATCCTCCTCGGGCATTCTTCTCCATGAACCTATATGCATTTCATAAATAGAAAATGGGGCCTCTAAACTATTCGTCTTGTGACGATCCTTCATCCATTGGGTATCCTGCCACTCATAATCAAGATCCCAGACAATAGAACCCGTATGAGGGGCCACTTCATTATAGGAGGCAAAAGGATCCTGCTTTTCTACCTGATACAGACCATCGCCGGAAGTAATGAAATATTTATATATTTCCCCCTTGGTCAACCCTGGAATAAAACCCTCCCAAATTCCTGAAGAGTCCGCACCAGGCGCTAAAGGATGCTCATTTCTCTTCCATTTATTAAAATTACCGATGACCGAGACCTTCTTGGCATTAGGGGCCCATACGGCAAAATGAACACCCATCTGGCCATCGACAACCCTCAGGTGGGCTCCTAACTTCTCATACAGTTTAAAATGATTTCCCTCTTTAAATAAAGAAATATCCTGTTCGTTCATTAATGACTCTTCTTCCATTGATCAGCGTAATGCTTAAGCCAGTTTTCACAAGCCCAGTCATAGCCAACATCATGCCCGGCCTTCTCACTCTCACACCACTTGTATTTTTCAATTTCCTGAATAACTTCCGGAGTACTCAACAGATCCTTTGTTTCCCTCTTCGAGGCCTTGGAAGCCTTCCCTCGAGCCTCCTGGGTAACAGGTGTTGGCTTTTGAAAATTCTCAGAAGAAATAAACGTTCTACCTTTCTCGATAATCTCCATCCCTCGTCGACAAAGTTCCTTCGCATAATCCGTCCATATTCCCTGTCCCCAATAACGGAAACAACTCGTTTGAGACAACAGGACATACAACAGGGCCTCTTTATAGGCACGGGAATTCCGGTCTGCGTTTTTTTGATCAAATTTTGCATGAAAGCTCGCGCTCAATTGATTAATAGGATTGAGTACCTGGTCGTATCCCTTAACCCAATCACGATCGCTGGTCCACGATCCTTTATCCAGATTAAAAGAAGAGTCCTGTTTCTGAAGTTCCTCGATCGCCTTGTTGACCGATTGCGGTTCAAATTTCTTAATCTTTGCCCAGATGCGATGCTGGGAAATGGGCTGCACCGACGTGAAATCAGAGGGATTAATACCCATGTCTTCTAAAAATTCCAAATATTCTGAACCATTTAAAGCCACCGTACCTTCTGTGGAAATGCTTTGAATGGATCGCGTATACATGGGAGGAAACTCATTCATCATGACGCCGCCATTTTCACCGTCACCAATTTGACACACAAAGGGCGGAATCAACTTGCCACAATACTGTTGCCTGGAAAGCCCCTGGGCCTCTGATAAAGGCTGCATTTGAGCGACGAGCTTTGTATCAGAACCCTGTGTTTTAATAAGGACGGTAATTTCCTGGATTTGTCCCAGAGAATTCTTCGCGACCAGCTTATGAGGAATATGGGGATTACGGATACCCTGACCACTCAGATTCTCAATGGTATGTTCCTGGACCATCAGCCACTCATAACCACATTCCTTCAAAGCTTTCACATATTCATAACACACATCCGGATGAATAGGTAAATGCATCTCGGGAGCAGAAAACCCTTTAATACGCTCTTCAGCCTCCTTGCCAAATATCGAAGCAAAGTGGTGACGAAACGCCATCATATGAAGTTTGATATCCGGCACAGGCGTCGAGGTGACCACCGAGTGCGACCACATGGTTCCAAGCCATTCCACGCAAGGGTAATACAATTTGTCACATGTTATTTTCTTTAAATTCTCTAGCGCCTGACCTCCTTGGATCTGGCGTAACCCCCAGAAAAGATTCCCCGAATAGTCCAACATAATGCGGGGACTTTTTCCTTCTTTAACTAAATTCGGTATGATATCGGATAATCGTTGATAACATCCAAAAAATACTCCGGCATTATGATTGTCGCCGATCCCCTGATTTTCAAACATATTCTGTAGATTAGACACCAGCTGGGCACTGTGAAGATCTCCGCCTCCGGCTGGAATGGTAGGCTGATGCATATGAAGAGCAATCCCAAAAGAGGCCCTTACTTTCTTAAAGTCAACATTGGAGCAGGTGGAGTAGCAATGCTTTTTTTTCTTGGTTGAATTCAATTCGTTGTCTTGAGCATAAATATTTGGCAAATTATCGACGATATCATTCATAACTACCTCCTTGGTACTTTCTGTAGAAGCTTGCGCGGCTTCGTCCTTGGTGAAATAACAGTAGATTGTTGTGTTTCTAAATAATACTTAACACAATTCATTCCCCCGAATATGTTGTCTCTGGATTCAATTTCTTTAAGCCAAGCCTCATTGATGCTATCTTTCTCCAGGTCCTTGCATAATTTATAAAACCGATTTAAATGCCCCTTTAATCTTTTTTTGGCGTAGGCAACCATCGTCCCTGTTTTCATAATAAACGGCCAGTCGCTGGACTCCGCTAAAAGAAGTTCCCTCGCAGCCTGATTAAGAGCCCGATAACGCAAAGCCGACTTGGATAAATTCTTCTTAAAGTACCCGCCGATCAAATCAGAATTCTTTAATGCCAAATCCTTCATCTGCCCTCCGGCATCATGAAGATAAGGGTAGATCCAGTCGTTGGAAGCTTCCAGCCAAAACTCACTAAATCCTTTATATCCCCAACTCGATTGACAAGGCATCGCCACTTGATTGGTGGAATACTCCTTCAAATATTCAGAAGGCGTAATCATGGCTACAGCGTCTTGATCGTAAAAAATCTTTCTAGCTAAGAAATCAATCCACTGAGGCCCCTCAAACCACCAATGACCAAATAACTCCGCGTCATACGGTGCAATAATGATAGGCTTGCGATCCATATGCTGAGCTAAATGCTCAACCTGTTGCTGGCGATTAAACATGAAATTTCCGGCATGCATGTCCGCCTTTTCCCTGGCCAGCTGAGGCTGATAAGGTTCCTTATATTCCGTATCCCCGGTAATCCGCCAATACTTCATTCCTGTATTAATACGAATACCGTCGGGATGGATGTGGGGTTTGATATAATCAAAATCTAGCGTAAACCCGATATCACGATAATATTCACGATAGTCCCTGTCTCCAGGATAGCCTTCTTTTGAGCTCCACACCTGCTTGGAGGACTCCCAGTCTCGTCCAAACGCTGCAACGCCACTGGGACAATAAACAGGGGCATATACGCCAAATTGCGGCTGTGGATCCGCATTCATGATCCCATGAGAATCACAGAAGAAATATTTGATCCCAGCGTCCTTAAGTAGTCGATCCAAGCCTGGATAAAAACCGCATTCAGGAAGCCAGATCCCTTTAGGGTCAACCCCAAAATGATGACGATATTGCTCTACGCCGATTCCAATCTGGGCCTTAATAGACGACTCATTGATGTTGAGATTGGGTAAAAACCCATGGGTCGCGCAACAGGTAATAATCTCTAAGTACCCTGATTCCTGAAACTTCTTAAACGCATGAATGAGATTCTTCTGATAATGATTCACGAAGACATTACGGGCCTCCACATAACGGTTGTAATACATCAATGACAACCCGTGGTATTGAGCATCATGGGCCGTGCGATCCAACTCTTTTTCAGCTAACTCAATCAATTGATTAATATGACGTCCATAGCGACCCTGCAGCAAAGGATCACTCAACATGGCCGCCAAGGTTGGGCTGATCGACATTGTCAGACGGAAATCTACCCCATCACGGATCAAGGATTCAAAAACTTGAATCAAGGGAATGTAGGTTTCTGTAATAGCTTCGTATAACCAGTTTTCTTCAAGAAAATAATTTTCTTCCGGGTGACGAACAAAAGGGAGATGGGCATGCAGGACAAGGGACAGATATCCCTTTGTTTTTTTAACCATGGAATTCCTTTAA
>JADFYF010000052.1 GCA_015233165.1 Candidatus Omnitrophota bacterium | reverse complement strand
CTCATCTGAATACGTCCGTCCTGAGGCTTACGAAGTTCTGAAATATCCAGCTTGGCTAAAATCTTAATACGAGACAAAATGGCCGGCTGATACTGTTTCGGCGGAGACGTTTGGATATGAAGAATCCCGTCTATTCTAAAACGAATCACCAGGGTCTTTTCTTCCGGCTCAATATGAATATCTGAGGCTCCTTCAGACGCTGCCTTAGCAATCATCGAATTAACAAAGGTAACCACAGGGGCTTCTTCACCACCCGCTGATTGAACTTGTGCAGGATCTAAATCTTCTTTCGGAATTGTCGGACCATTTTTCTCATCCAAATTTTTGAGAACTTCTGTCATATCCGTTTTAACGGAATAATACTCATCAATGGCTTTTTTGATTTCATTCTCAGTCGAAATCGCAGGCTCAATTGTTAATCCTGTTTTGGACGCCAACTCATCTTGAACATAAATATTAAAAACATCCACCATCGCACACGTTAAATTATTACCGATTCTCAGAATCGGCATAACAAAATGTTTACGCGCCAAATCTTCAGGGACCAACTCGATCACCTTAGGATCAATGAGCAAATTATCGATTTCCACACGAGGAATATTGGAATTATCAGAAATGAACTCAACCATCAAATCCTGCATAATAAATCCAAGCCGAGGCAAGACTCTAAAAATAGAATCCCCTGTCTTTTGCTGTTCTCTCTTGGCTTGTTCTAACTGTGTTTGAGAAATAATCCCTTTCTCTAGTAACAGTTCACCAATAGATTTTTTCCCGTAGGTACTCATAAAACCTTTCCATTGTTTCTCATCATTTAAATCTTAAGCAATTCCTGAATCTTCTGTGTTAAGACGGCAATATTCAGTGGCTTATTGCAAAATGCATTCGCTCCGACTTGTTCGCTGAGCTTCTTATCCGCATCTTCCGCAGACGCCGTGAACATAATGATAGGAATATTACGAAAACGCTTATCGGATTTAATCAAGGCGCACGCTTTAATACCATCCATCTTAGGCATCATCTGATCTAAGATGATTAAAGCCAACTGATGCTGCTTAACCAGGGTTAAGGCTTCTTGTCCGTTATAGGCTTTGACAACTTCAAACCCCATATTCTCAAGCGTTTTGCTCATCAGAGTGACCGCCATCACATCATCATCCACAACAAGTATTTTCTTTTTAACAACTTCTTCTACCATAAAGTCTTCTTTCTATTGATAAACTATTTTCTCATCCCTTGATCGCCGACGGCGATACACGCATTAACCAGGGAATCTGTGATATTTACATAGGAACTTTGCGGGTAAGATTTCTTCATCTCATTGAGAGCTTCCTTGGCCTCATCACATCGAGCAAACTCCTTGGCATAAATGAGAGCAATGCGGTATAAACAATAGTCTCCTCTACCCGACTGAGGGAATTGATCTAGAATCATACGATAGGATTTAATTTGTTCTCGGCTAAGGTAAAGATTTTTAGCGTAATCTTTGGACTTATCGTGTTCCAAACTATCCGCATACTCTAGAAGTCCCGATACTAAATTTAAATCGTCTCCCGCCATAGCCGTCGTTGTATTTTGAGAAGGAACCCCTTGAATAACCGGGCTGACCCTAGGCATAGGAATAATGTGAGGCGTAATAAAAACGGTCAAGGTCCCCTTATCTAATTGATCTCCATGTCGCTTAAACAAGTTCCCCAAGAATGGAATATCTTTTAAAAATGGAACACCGTTGTTATCCACTAAATCACTTCTGTTAATCAAACCTCCAATAATGATCGTTTGATTATCCTTAACACGAACTTCCGCATCGGCTTCACGCGTAGAAATATTGGGACCTGCGCTTGTCACTCCTAATAACGAAGACACTTCTGGATGCACCTTCATTGTAATCCACCCGTCAAGAGAAACGGTGGGAGTCACCCTGAGTTTTGTTCCAATATCAGCAAAAGCCGTACTATTGGTGGCTGTCGACCCCGTCGTCGATGTTGTTCCAATATAGGCGACCTTTTGTCCTATTGTAATGCTAGCCTCCTTACCATTTAAGGTAGCAATCGATGGGGCAGCTAAAACATTGGCTTTATGCTGTGTCACTAACGCTTCAAGTTGGATAGAAGGATTAATCCCGTTGAAATTATTAAATTTGCCCACATAACCAAAGAGCCCTCCATCAGAGCTTCCTAAGGTATTACTTGCTCCAGAATTTGTTGAAGCTGTTGCAGAAGTTGTCAGTGATCCTGATTGCAAGCTACCTGATTCTCCTCCCAGAAAAGCCAAATTTCCAGAAGTTGGATTATACTGAAAATTAACTTGTGATCCAATTTTCTCAATATCTTGTTGACTGATATCGACTATTTTCGCTTCAATAAGAACCTGTATCGGCGGAACATCCACTGTTTTAATAATTTGCTTAATATTTTCTAATTCCGCAGCAGTCCCTTTAACAATTAAACTATTCGTCGATTCATTGGCCTGAATATCCCCCCTACCACCCGACGTAGCACTCCCCAGGAAACCTTTAGCTTCTTTAGGAGATAAGAAGCTTAACGGGATGGATTCAACAGAAAGCTTCATCTCAGAGGCTGGCATCACATAAACAATATTTCCCTGACGCATAAACGCATAATTGTTAACGCTCAAAATGGCGTTTAACGCGTCTTCAATGGTTAAATCTTTTAATTTGGCAGAAACCTTACCCGAAATATTCTTGGCGACAACGATATTCAGATTATACGAATAGGAAATGGCCTTTAGGACATCACTTAAATTGGCATCTTTATAATCAATGGAAATTAAATTTTTCGAAGATATGGTAAGACTTTGGGAAGAAGATTCAGAGCTGTTAGGAGAAATGATTTGCAAGGAATCAGGCTTTGAAACCTTGGCGGCAACATCAGGTTTCTTGACGGGTAATGGTGGATTTTTTAAACCCACAGGCATCTTTTGTGACGGGATCGGAGGTTCAGCAGCAAAAAATATGGCAGGTTCACCAACACAACACAACACCAACGCAGCAATAGACAAACCCTTTAATAATCGTCTCAAGAATATCTCCCGATATATTTCGCGAATTAACAATCTTTTATAAAGATATGAATTCCTGAAAAATATATTTTATAAACATATGTATTCTAGAGTTATATACATTTATAAACAACAGCAAATTGAATTATTTTTATCTTTATTATGTGTCCTTTCCCCAATATTTTTCTTTAAACTCTTCACGGCCGGTATTGTCATGATACATCTGATACCGAAAAGAACTCTTTTGATAATATTTTTGATGATAATCTTCTGCCAGATAAAACTTAGATGCTTTAACAATGTCTGTCACAATCGGTTGATCAAATCGTCCGGAAGCCGCTAGTTTCCTTTTTGATTCCTCCGCCATCCGTCTCTGTTCCTCATTGTGATAAAAAATAGCACTTCGATACTGCGTTCCATGATCGACAAACTGAGCATTCTCCTGGGTAGGATCGATATTTTCCCAGAAAATGTTAAGCAACTGTTCATAAGACACTTCTTTGGGATCATAGGTAATCTCAATGGCTTCCGCATGCCCCGTATCACCACCCGACACCTCTTCATAAGTAGGGTTATCTACATGCCCCCCCCGTATAGCCCACCAAGGTTTGCTTAATTCCGGATAACCGATCAAACGACGGCTGCATGCACCAAAAACAGCCGCCCGCAAAAACAGCTTTTTGTAAATGAGAATCTATCATTTTTTATCCTCCACAAATTTTAATGCCGCCGCATTAATACAAAAACGCTGACCTGTCGGAGGAGGGCCGTCATCAAACACATGCCCTAGGTGCCCTTCGCATCTGGCGCAATGAACTTCCTTGCGACGCATTCCGTGACTGGTATCATTCTGATATCCAACATTATCTTCCGCCACCGGCTGCCAAAACGAAGGCCATCCGGTTCCTGATTCAAATTTTTCTTTCACCAAAAATAAATCTGTCCCACAACCCGCGCATTGATAAACCCCTGTTTTGTATCCTTGACCAGCAACAGAACAATAGGGACGCTCGGTACCATGTTGACGTAAAACATCATACTGATCTTCCGTTAACAACCCCTTCCACTGAGCATCCGATTTAACGACTCTTTGCACCATCTGATAAGACTGACTCTTGATATCATAAATCCGAATTTTTAGATCCTCTTGATTGGTCACAGACTCCTCCTTATGGACATTAAAATAAACTCAATACTCGACTGAAATGGACTAAAATGACTGGAAAGAAGAAAATACAACTGGAAGAAAAACCGAATTAAGAAATTTTAGAAAAGACTCTGCCTTACCCACTATAACACTCTCCATGAACACAGGTTTGACCACCGGCGCAAATAGTAGCACAATGACCACAATGACTTGTATTCGCACTGACATCCGTACAAACCCCCGAACAACACCGTAAACCTCCCGTACAACCACCACAAGGATCTGTTCCGTTTCCTGCGGCTCTTGATGACTTATAAATACACCCGCTAACATCGGGAACATTTGTAATACAAAAAGGATTATTCGTCAAAACCAGCGTATCGCCTGAAAATACAACAGATCCATTTCTACCAAACCCCTTAGAATAAATAGCATAATAATTAGCAGAGACCGAACGTAGATAATTATATTCTGTAGTGGTCGTCCCACCAAAGGGATCTATAGAGTCAAAATTCTTTCCAATAATATTAGGAATGGCTGAACTTAAAGTAGAGGCCACTAAGGTTGTACTAGAGGCTGGATAGGCGTGAGGGTTGGTATGCAAATAAATTGATTTTACGGCTACTTGCTCTAAAGACATCGCCGTCAGCGCTTTATCCTTATTCGCGAGATCTTGCATAGCCGCTATTCGAGGAATCTGGGTGCTTATTAAAATCGCTATAACAGAAACAACGATCAGTATTTCGATCGTTGTAAAAGCATGACAAAAAGAGTGAGATTTTTTATCTATCATTAAGATTTTTATAAAAAGCTACCCCTTATATCCCGCTGGCGGCTTTCCGTTAGTTCTAAAAATAGCTGTTCTGGCAAAAGCTGTCATAGCTATGGCCACCAAGGAAATTCCAAAAAATACTGCAAATAATATTTTATATTTTCTCATTTTATCTCCTTACATTTAAAAACTAACATCTCCCGTATCTGAAACGGCTGTCGGTGGAGCATCCCCAGCCAGACTAGCAGACCAAATCACATAATACTTCTGGTTATAAGATGCTATGTAACTATATTCTGTTGTGGATGTCGCGCCAAAAGGATCGTACAACACCCCCACTATCTTGGGAGCTGCGATTGACAAATAAGAAGCTGTTAATGTAGTAGTTGTCGGTGGATAACTCTTTGATGAATCAAAAGCCTTGTAAGATTCAAGAGCTGTTTGTATACTCGCCAATTCTGATTTAGCCTTAGCCACTGTACCCGCATCCTTCATCCCTTTAATCCGAGGAATGGCAATGGCGATAAGAATCGCTAATACAGAAATAACCACCAAAAGCTCAAGAATAGTAAAACCTTTGGTCCGTCGGTTGTTTGTCATAAACTACTCCCATTAAGAACTTTACAGTAGAACTCTAGCTGCGTTCTTGCAATAGCATAACCGGTGAAAAGTACTTTAGCAAGTTTAAAGCCACTTTATTTCTGATACATCACTCTTAAGTGTTCCACCTTAGGAAACTCTTCATAGAACTCCCCTTGAGGACCTACAAATCCCCGCCCTGATCTTCTAATCATCACTGAAGAATATCCTCCTTGATGATTAGGAATATTCACATTATATAAATCTTGGGAATCTATTGTCGTGGCGACTGGCACTCTTGGTGAAGATACATACACCGGAGCTCGTTCAATGACTGTCAGGGGCTTTCGAACAACCTGATAACCTCTTCGGGTATAAACATAATAAATCCCATCATCCGTATAGTATGTCATCCCATTGATCATCACGGTATGAAAATCTTGAGGGATTTCTCTGACAATAGCCCCTAAGGGAGGTCTGACCAAAACATATTCATGACCTAGACGGGTGTAATACAGCCCCTCGTAATAATAATACCTTGATCCTCCCTGCCACACCGAAAAATATCCACGAGGAAGAATCGATAAACGGATTCCAAAGCTGGGATGATCATGATAGCGATAATTACGAGCTACTTCTCTATGCCCTGATTCTCGATGTTCCGCTCCTCGATGATCTCCCCAATCTGCATAAGACAGTTTAGGTTGAATTAGTAAGATTAAACTCAAGAATCCGACGGATATTCTGACAATACTCTCTTGATTAAAAACGCTTGCCTTCATAAATCCCCCCTTGTTAAAGTTGTCGTTCATTAATTTAGACAACAGGTCGAATCCAGAAGTTCCATAATTGTATTAATCTTTCGAACGAGGTTTAAATCCGCCTTCTTTTTTCTGCCAAGGCTTGGAAGAGCCTTCCCTTTTAAAAGGCTTAAATGAACTGCCGGATTTATTAAAAAGTTTAGAGCCACTCGCGCCCTTGCTCCAAGGCTTAGAAGAACCCTCCTCCTTACTAAAAGGCTTAGATCCAACTGCACGTTTAACCCAGGGCTTAGATGGACCACCAGGTGCTCTAGACGATGGTCGAGACGGGCCATCCTTCTTCAACCAAGGCTTATCATTTCTATCCTGACGAATATAGCTTTCTTTCTTAACCCAGGGTTTAGATGGACCCGACGAGGATCTTGATTCACGGTCATCTTGACGATAGGGCTTAGAATATTCATCCTTCTTAACCCATGGTTTAGACGGACCAGAAGAAGGTCTTGGTCCCCGATCATCCTGACGATAAGGCTTTGAGTAGCCCTCTTTCTTAACCCAAGGCTTGGATGGACCCGACGAGGATCTTGATCCACGGTCATCCTGATGATACGGCTTAGAGTAACCTTCCTTCTTGACCCAAGGTTTGGATGGACCCGACGAAGATCTGGATCCACGATCATCTTGACGATAAGGCTTAGAATGATGCTCGTCTGAACTTTCTCGAGGACGTTCATCCCATTTCTTTCTAGGTTTAAACTCTGATTGAACCTTAGGACGAACCGCGCTGACATTGAGAACTCGTCCCATAAACTCCTTACCTTCCAAAGCTGCAATCGCCACCGTCACATGCTCAGGCTCAGGCATATCGACAAAACCATACCCGCGGGACTTGCCTTTTTTTCTTTCCAAAAGAGTCACCGACGCAACCGCACCAAATTGTTCAAAAAGTTTTTTAATATCTTCCTTGGTTGCCTCAAACGAAAGATTACCTACAAATATATTATTCATTGAATTCTCCTATTATTTCCGTACGGGCCGAGCATGCTCGGCCCGTACATATTACGCCTTACCGACTTTATACTTCTTCCCCTTAATCTTTCCCACACTCAAATGCTTAATCGCCTCTTCCACCTTTTCACAGGTAATACCGACGTAGCTATTCACTTCAAAGATTCGAATAGCGCCGACATCAGAGCCTGTGAGTCTGGCATCCTTGGTTAACGCCCCTAGAATATCCCCGGGACGAATATTATCCTTACGACCTGCGCTGATATAAATCGTTTCCATCGACGGCTTAAGAGAAAACGGCCTATAAGGCTTCAAGGTATTTAATTCCACAATCTTACTGACCATCTTCAGATAGTCGGCAATTCCTTCTAAGAAAACATTCTCCTTCGACTTAAAAAGACTTAAAGAAAGACCTTCCTTACCCGCTCTACCTGTCCGACCAATGCGATGCACATACAAATCATGTTCCAAGGGTAGATCATAATTCACCACCGCAGACACATCTTTAATATCCAACCCCCGAGAAGCCACGTCGGTAGCGACTAACACGCGACAACTCTTATTAGAAAACTTTGTCAGCACAAGCGTTCTGTCCTGTTGTTCTAACTCGCCATGAATTTCCAACGCGCTGATTTTTTCTTTTCGCAGCAAGTTGGCCAACTTAGTACAAATCACCCGACTCTGACAAAAAATCATCGTCGACTCAGGCTTGTAATGATTCAGTAAACGCAGCAGCGCTTCAAATTTCTGATCATCACAGGACACTGGAAAGAACAACTGTTTAATATCATTGAGCTGATGCTGGGAATCCACCGTCACCTGAGCTGGTTCATCCTGCAGGCTGGCGCTTAATCCTTTAATCCCATGAGGGAAGGTTGCTGAAAAAAGAAGGGTCTGACGATTCAACGGCGTAAAAGAAGCGATGGCGTTGATATCATCCATGAATCCCAACTCCAGCATACGATCCGCTTCATCCAGGACCAACACCTTAAGAGAATTCACATTCAAAGATTTCTTCTCGAGAAGTTTCTTAATACGCCCCGGAGTACCGACGATGATATGCGCGCCATGCTCTAAGGATTTTGCCTTATGACGTTCTTCTGTTCCGCCACACAAGGTCAACACCTTGATATTGTTAGTGAATCTAGCCAGACGTCGGATTTCAATACAGACCTGTTCTGCTAATTCTCTCGTCGGACATAAAATCAACGCCTGTGGCCTCGTATGAGCAATATCGATCTTCGCTAAAAGCCCCAGCCCAAAGGCTGCCGTCTTACCGCTTCCTGTGTTCGCCTGACCAATCAAATCCTTGCCTTCTAAAATAAATGGTAAGGCCTGCTCTTGAATCGGCGTCATGGTCACATATCCTAATGACGTCAAATTCGCGACAATCTCGGCGCCTAATCCTAAATTTTCAAACCCTTTAGATTTACTCACTATGCAACTCTCTTTCACCTTGTCGTTCCCGAATGTTTTTGTCGGGAACCTAGAACTTTAGCCAACCCTGGATCCCCGATTAAAACATTCGGAGATGACATTGCTTTACTTGCCGCTAATCTGGCCTTATCTTTCTTACTCATTCGATGACCCTTGATGGGAGCTTGTCCTTTGTTGGCCTTAAGTGGTTCTCCCATTAATTCAAATCCCAAAATACTTTCCTTCTTCAAACGAATCCGCGCCCTCTTCTCAATCAAGGCGAAATGCGCCTGATCCTCGTGTCCTATAAAGGAAACGGCTATCCCACTTCTTCCGGCTCTCGCTGTTCTTCCGATGCGATGAATATAATCATTGGCTGAACGCGGCAGATCATAATTTACCACATAAGGCAGCTGATCGATATCAACGCCGCGCGCCAGAATATCCGTCGACACCAAAACTTTAATCGTCTTCTCTTTAAAATCTTTCAAAACCAAATTACGTTGAGCCTGAGTCAAGCCCCCATGTAAGGCATCCGCCTCAATGGCGGCATCACGAAGTTTCGCCGCTAAAATATCCGCCCCCCGACTCTCCGCCACAAACACCAATACCTGCTCCCAACCCTCTGTCTTGATCAGATGACGCAGCAAAGGTCCCCGGTTGGTTCGATTGACTTCAATAGCCCTTTGCGAAATCGTCTCAACCGTCGGAGTCTCATCCGCCACTCTGATCTGCTTCGCCGCCGGCATCCATTTCTGTGTCAGACTCACCACCTTTTGAGTCATCGTCGCTGAAAATAGCAAATTCTGTCTTTTAGGTGGCAGCGCTTGCAAAACAGCTTCTAATTCTAAAGCAAACCCCATATCAAACATCTTATCGGCTTCATCAATAACCAGGATCTGTAACGACGAGAACTGAATCTCCTTACGTCGGATTAAATCTAACAATCGCCCCGGAGTGGCCACGGCGATATCAGCGCCATGATGAAGATTTCTGATCTGCAAGTCGATATTGGCACCGCCAATAAGAGCCAAAACACGAATCTGTTTCGTTAAATTTCGCCCCAGAACCTTAAAAACACTGCTGACCTGATTTGCCAACTCTCTCGTCGGAGTCAAAATCAAAACCTTGATCGTTCGTCGCTTCTCATCACGAGAATCCTGCATCATCTGCAAAAGAGGCAGAACAAAAGCAGCTGTCTTGCCGCTTCCGGTCTTCCCTTCGGCCATCACATCTTGTCCTTTAAAAATAAGAGGAATGACGCTCTCTTGAATCGTCGTTGGGGTTTTATACCCTGCGTATTCAATGGAACGCAACAGGTCCTTCGATAAACCCAGTAATGAAAAAGGCATGAGTATTATTCTAAAGTCACTATCCCTAAGGAGTCTGTCTCTCCAGCGTGGGGGGATAGTCTGCGCTCGGTAATGACCACCGTATCGCCATTTTTAACCAACTGACCATTTCTTATGATTTTCAAGATTCCATCCTTTGACTTATCTGCAATGTTATGAATCAGAAAAGGGTAGACTCCATAAGAAAAATTTAGAAGCTCGCAGGTTTCTTTCTGCGTACTGAAGGATAAAATCCAGCAAGGAGGTTTAAAGCGACAAATGCGCCGCACGGTATTTCCTGAGGAGGTCGGACTTAAAATAAATTTTGCTTTCAATTCTTCAGCCGCACGAACAGCATTCAAGGAAATCACATCAGGGATGCATGAACTTCTCGTCTTGGGCCTATTCGTTGTCTGATCATCAAACTCATCCGATAAATCTTCGCTATGACACAAACCTTCCGTAGATAAAGCAATCTTAGACATCATTTTCACAGCTTCTAGAGGATATTCCCCGATCGCTGTTTCTTCGGATAACATCACAGCGTCTGTTCCATCGAGGATGGCATTGGCCACATCGTTAACTTCCGCGCGCGTAGGCCGCACATTTTGCGTCATAGAACCAAGCATCTGAGTGGCTGTAATGACAGGCCGTCCCATGAGATTGGCTTTGCGAATCAAATTCTTCTGAATCACAGGAACTTCTTCTAAAGGGACTTCAATTCCCAGATCCCCACGGGCGACCATGATGGCATCGGCTTCTTTAAGAATCTCGTCATAATTTTCAACCGCTTCTCTGCGTTCAATCTTAGCGACGATATAAACAGACTTGCCCATTTTCTTAGCAAAGTTTCTGACTTTTTTAATGTCCGCTGCCCTCTCAACAAAGGACAACCCAAAAATATTAACGCCGTTTTGCAATCCATATTCAACAGCCGCCAAATCCGCCGCTGTAACAGGATTAACAAACATTTTAGCCCCAGGAAGATTAATCCCCTTATGGGAAAGAAGAACACCTCCGATGAGAACTTCACAATGAATTTCTGTCCCGGCAACCTCTTTAACCTTTAACTGAATAAATCCGTCGCTCAAATAGATGATGCTTCCCTTAGAAACGCTTTCAGGCAGCCTTTTATAACTCACAGAAATCCCCGCGATGGTCCCGAGGATGTTTCTTGTTGTCAACGTCGCCGTCTCCCCCTTTTTAAGAACCAGAGACTTTTCTTTCAAGTTTCCAATACGCATTTTAACGCCGGGAAGATCAATGATAATACTCACAGGCATCTTAAGCTTCTCTGACACCTTACGAATATTAAGAATCTCATCTGTATGTTCATGAAAATTTCCATGAGAAAAATTCAGACGAGCCACATTCATCCCGCTTTTAACCATATTTTCAATCGAGGACAAAGAACGGCACGCAGGACCAATAGTACAAACAATTTTTGTTTTATGTAGAGGTAATTTCATTAGAAACCTTCTTAAATGTGTATAAGATTAAGTAAAATGACTAAATAGGAAGCCAATACGATACCACAAAACCCTCGAATTAGCTACCTCGAAAAAAACAAAAGTTGGGAATGATACCATAGATCATTACCCCCTATTTGATGGGGAAATACAACAAATCTTATGTATCAAAGACACCTTCTTCAAAAGAATACAAAAGGATTTTCGAGATTTTCTAAAAGATAACCAAGC
>JADFYF010000051.1:11456-11935 GCA_015233165.1 Candidatus Omnitrophota bacterium | reverse complement strand
TGGGCAATCAAATTCTTGGGATAGCCTTGGGAGCTACCACCTACAAATTAAAGTTTGGCCATCATGGGGCCAATCATCCGGTAAAAGATTTCGAAGGAAACAGAATCAGCATCACCTCTCAGAATCATGGGTTTTGCGTCGATGTGAACAGTTTAAACCTCGATGAGGTGGAAGTGATTCACACGAATCTCAATGATCAAAGCATTGAAGGTATTCGTCATAAGAAGTATCCGGCGTTCTCCATTCAATATCATCCGGAAGCGGCTCCTGGTCCACGGGATGCCAAGTATTTATTTGAACAGTTTATTCAAATGATCGAAACCACCAAGAACAAAGGATAATATGGAACACAGAGATTTGGCGTCCGTCTTACAAGAGATAGCAGGTCATATTCTTAAGAATAAGTTGTTCTTGATCGTTCCTGTGGCGGTGCTTCTGTTGACGAGTGGATGTGGCATGAAGGTGGTGGAAGACGGTCA
>JADFYF010000051.1:0-11413 GCA_015233165.1 Candidatus Omnitrophota bacterium | reverse complement strand
AGATTCAAGAGGAGCAGGTCAGTACGGGGATTCATTTTTATTGTCCTTTGATCACATGGATTGAAGTGTGGAATACCAAGACACAGGAAATCAAGGAATCGGCCAATGTCCCATCGTCGGAAGGATTAATTTCAAGTTTAGATGTCTCGGTTCTGTATAATATTTCCAAGGAAAAAGCAGTCTTTGTCCGTAAAACCATCGGGCCTGATTACGTCGAGATTGTCTTAGAGCCTTATGTGCGGGAAGCGATTCGTAACATTGTCAGCGGTTATGAAGTCAAAGCTTTGTTTAATGAGCAAGGACGTAAAGAGATTGGTCAGAAGATCCTTTCCTTCATCAAAGAACGAGTGGAACCTCGAGGGATCTTGATTCAAGATGTTCTTTTACGTGATGTCAGACTTCCTGATACCTTTGCTCAAAGTATTCAGATGAAATTAAGAACGGAACAGGAAGCGCTTCAGAAAGAATTTGAATTACAGAAAGCCAAGAAGGATGCAGAAATTGAAGTGGCTCGTGCCAATGGCGTGGCTCAAAGCAACAAGATTATCGCAGCTTCCGTCGACGAAGCTTACCTGCATTATTTGTGGATTATGGGATTGCAGAAGAATAATTCTCAGGTGATCTATGTTCCTACAGAAGCCAATATGCCTATTATGGAAGCAGGACGATTTAAAACAAAGTTAATGGTTGAAGAGAAGAAATAATTTATGCCAAAACGTGTTGATATCAAAAAAATTCTGATTATCGGTGCCGGGCCTATTGTCATTGGTCAGGCCTGCGAGTTTGACTATTCCGGTTCTCAAGCCTGTAAGGCGCTGAAGGAAGAAGGGTTTGAAGTTGTTCTGGTGAATTCTAATCCTGCCACCATCATGACGGACCCTGGCATTGCCGATGCGACCTACGTGGAGCCATTGACTCCTGAGTTTATCGAGAAGATTATTCAGAAAGAACGCCCCGACGCTATTTTGCCAACGCTAGGAGGCCAGACCGGTCTTAATCTGGCGATGAAGCTGTATGAACAGGGCATTTTAGAAAAGTATGGCGTTGAAATGCTGGGCGCTAAATATGAAGTGATCAAGAAGGCCGAAGACCGTTCTCTTTTTAAAGCAGCGGCGATTAAAGTGGGGTTGGATCTTCCCAAGAGTGTCTTTGCGTACAGCGTCGAAGAAGCGATGAAGGTGGTGGGTCAAATTGGATTTCCCTGCATCATTCGCGCGTCCTTTACCCTGGGCGGTACCGGTGGTGGGATTGCCCGCAACATGGAAGATTTAGAGCGTATTGCCTCCTTAGGGATTGAAAGCAGCATGATTCACGAGATTCTCATCGAGGAATCGATTGAAGGCTGGAAGGAATATGAGTTGGAGTTGATGCGTGATCGAGTCGACAATGTGGTGATCGTGTGTTCTATTGAAAATTTGGATCCCATGGGTGTGCATACGGGAGATAGTATCACCGTCGCGCCCGCTCAGACTCTGACGGATGCGGAATATCAGACGATGCGCGACTGTTCCATCCGCTTGATCCGTGAAATTGGAGTTGAAACCGGGGGAAGCAATATTCAATTTGCCGTTAATCCTCTCAATGGACGGATGGTTGTCATTGAGATGAATCCCCGCGTGTCTCGTTCATCGGCGTTGGCGTCTAAGGCAACAGGATTTCCTATTGCCAAGTTTGCCGCCAAATTAGCGGTGGGCTATAGTCTGGATGAAATTCAAAATGATATCACTAAGGAAACACCCGCCTGCTTTGAACCTAGCATTGATTATGTCGTCGTGAAGATTCCTCGCTTTACCTTCGAGAAATTTCCAGAAGCCAAGGATATCTTAGGCATTCAGATGAAGTCCGTCGGAGAAACGATGGCGATCGGACGTACTTTTAAAGAAGCCCTGCAAAAAGGGTTACGAGGTCTTGAGATTGATCATATTGGGCTAGATAACAAGCAGGATTTTCGTGATATTGAGAATGAAAAAATTGAACTTCGCCTGTCAGAGCCGAATGCCTCTCGGATTTTCTATTTAAAGTATGCGTTGCAAAAAGGCTATTCCATCGACGATGTCGTTAGAATATCTAAGATTGATGTCTGGTTTATTGATCAGATTGCCCAGATTCTTGAATTGGAAGAAGAGCTTAAGGCTGCTGTGGCATCGTCGGGAACATTAAGCCCTGCCTATTTAAGAAAAGCGAAGGAGTTTGGATTCTCGGACGCCCAGTTATCAGAATTTATGGATTTAAGTGAGAAAGATGTCCGACAGCTGCGCAAGGACAATAAGATTGTCGCGACCTTCAAGGTGGTAGATACCTGTGCGGCTGAGTTCGAGGCGTACACGCCCTACTATTACTCGACGTATGAAACTGAAGACGAAGCGATTATCAATAATGCTAAGAAGAATTCCAAGAAGAAAAAGATCATGATTCTAGGCGGTGGTCCAAACCGTATTGGTCAGGGGATTGAGTTTGATTACTGCTGTTGCCATGCGGCTTTTGCGCTTAAAGAGATGGGATTTGAGACGATCATGGTCAACTCCAATCCTGAGACGGTTTCAACAGATTACGATACGTCGGATCGGTTGTACTTTGAGCCGTTGACGTTTGAAGATGTGATGAATATTTATGATGTGGAAAAGCCCGACGGTGTGATTGTTCAGTTCGGTGGTCAGACCCCTTTGAATTTAGCGCGACGCCTGTCTCAGGCGGGGGTACCTATCATCGGAACGTCGGTGGATTCGATCGATTTAGCCGAGAACCGCGAACATTTCTCGAAGTTAATTACACAATTAGGAATTGCCCAGCCGCCTAATGCATCGACAACATCCAAAGATGAGACGCTGGTGCAGGCTATTAACATTGGTTATCCTGTTTTGGTCAGACCCTCCTTTGTTTTAGGCGGTCGTGCCATGCGCATTGTTTATGACGAAGAATCCTTAAAGTTCTTCCTTGATGAGGTGCATAGCGTCTCTCGTGGTCATCCGGTGCTGATTGATAAATTTCTAGAAGACGCCCAGGAAATCGACGTGGATGCGATCTGCGACGGAGAAGATGTTTATATCGGCGGAATTATGGAGCATATTGAGAATGCCGGTATTCACTCCGGGGATTCCGCCTGCGTGCTGCCGCCGTATACCTTAAGAGAAGAGGTTGTTAAAGAAATCAAGAAGCAGACTGTTCGTTTAGCGAAAGCCTTAAAGGTGATCGGTTTATTAAATATTCAATTTGCCGTCAAGGGGTATCAGGTGTATGTCCTGGAGGTCAACCCCCGCGCGTCACGAACATCACCGTTTGTGTCCAAGGCGATTGGCGTGTCCTTGCCTAAGGTGGCGGCCCAAATTATGGCGGGCAAGCATTTGAGAGATTTCACTCTACCTAACCATGAAGATTTGAAGTATTTTTGTGTCAAAGAATCTGTTTTGCCTTTTAGCCGATTTTCCGGTGTGGATATTATCCTAGGACCTGAGATGAAGTCGACGGGGGAAGTGATGGGAACAGCCACCACCTTTGGCGCTGCCTTTGCCAAGGCCCAGATTGCCGCCAATCAGTATCTGCCTGTGTCAGGAACGGTCTTTATTAGTGTCAATGAGTTTGATAAACGTCATGTGTCCTTTATTGCCCAGAAGTTGGCCGATTTGAGGTTCAAGTTATTAGCCACCAAGGGGACCGCTCAAGTTCTGCGTGCGGCAGGTATTGATGTCACCATCGTCGATAAACATCACGAGGGACAGAATAATGCCTTGACTCTCCTTAAGAAAAATGAGATAAACTTAATCATCAATACACCGTCAGGAAAGAAGAGTCAGTCGGATATGCGTTCCATCCGGGCTGCGTCTATTTTGCATAATATCCCCTGCATTACCACCCTTCAGGGCGCCTGGGCGGCCGTGTATGGTATTGAAGCATCGATCAGAGAAGAATTTACGGTGGAATCATTACAGACGCTTTATGGGGGACAGCGCCCCGTTTTAGCGGCAATTTCTGGTATTAAAAAATAGGGCGCTGTCCCCCATTTAAGGAAATTTATGTGCGGTATCGTCGGGGTTAGTCATCATAAACAAGCGGCTCAAATGGCCTTTTTGGGTCTGTATGCGCTTCAGCATCGAGGCGAAGAAGCCGCGGGGATTGTCTCTTACGATGGTAAGGATACCCATGTTCTTAAAAAAGCTGGATTAGCGGTGGATGAATTTGAGGAAGCGGATATCAGCAGACTCAAAGGGCATGTGGCCATTGCGCATACCCGATATTCCACGACTGGAAGTTCTCATTCCAAGAATATTCAGCCGATCTTGGTGACTCATCGAAAGAAGCCTATCGCTGTTGCTCACAATGGGAATTTGACGAATACAGAAGAGCTTTATACGAGACTGGAGAATGATGGCTCCATTTTTCAGACGTCCATGGATTCCGAGATATTTGTTCATTTATTAGCTAAGACGCCCAATGGGAATCTAAGTCAGTGGTTGGTGAATGTCTTAGAGCAGGTGAAGGGATCTTATTCCATTGTTTTATTGGTGGAAGATACGTTAATTGGAGCGCGTGACCCTCATGGGTTTAGACCTTTATGTTTAGGGAAGTTGGGTGATGGATATATTTTAGCATCCGAGAGTTGCGCGTTTGATTTAATGAAGGCTGAGTTTATCCGTGAGATTGCCCCCGGTGAAGTGGTTGTGATTAAGGGTAATAAGATTGAATCCGCATTCATGCCTTCGGCCAAAAGCACGAAAAGAGCCAGTTGTATTTTTGAGAATATTTATTTTGCCCGTCCGGATAGTCAAATCTTCGACGACAATGTTTATCAGGTCAGGAAACGTTTAGGGGTGCAGTTAGCTAAGGAATTTCCTGTTAACAAGGCTGATTTTGTGATGGGGATTCCAGACTCAGGTAACTATGCGGCCTTAGGCTATGCGCAACAGTTAAATCTTCCTTTTGAAATCGGGATGATCCGTAATCACTATATCGGACGGACCTTTATTCAGCCCAGCCAGTTCCTGCGTGAATTTCGAGTTCGCGTGAAACTTAATCCTATTCGAGAATTGATTAAGGGGAAGGTCGTTGTTGTTGTGGAAGATTCGATTGTCAGAGGGACAACCTCCAAAAATCGTATTGATGAAATCAGAGAGGCGGGGGCGAAAGAAATCCATATGCGCATTTCTTGTCCACCGATCATTTCCCCGTGTTTTTATGGGATTGATTTTCCGTCGACGAAGGAATTGATTGCGCACAACAAGACCGTTCAAGAGATTGCGGATTTTATTAAGGTGGATTCATTAGGGTATTTGAGTTTAGAGGGCATGACTTCCGTCATGAAGGATAACGGGTTTTGTACAGCATGCTTCACAGGACATTATCCCGTCGCTGTTCCAACCAACACAGACAAATTGAAACTGGAATAAAACTTATGAGCAAATATATTTTTGTGACAGGCGGCGTTGTTTCCAGTTTAGGCAAAGGGCTTGCGGCAGCGTCCTTAGCTAAGCTGCTTGAAGCGCGTGGTCTTAAGATTGCGATTATTAAATGCGATCCGTATTTAAATGTGGACCCTGGAACCATGAATCCTTTTCAGCATGGGGAAGTTTACGTGACGGATGATGGGGCAGAAACGGATTTGGATTTAGGCCACTATGAACGTTTTACCAATGCCAAGCTTTCTAAAGACAGCAGCATCACGGCTGGGAAGGTGTACTATTCTGTTATTACTAAAGAACGTCGGGGCGATTATCTAGGCAAGACAGTTCAGATCATTCCTCACATTACGGATGAGATTAAAGAACGCATTAAGAAGCTCGCCAAGACGGATGAGGTGGATATTACGATTGTTGAAATCGGCGGTACCGTCGGGGATATTGAAAGCTTGCCCTTCTTAGAGGCGATTCGTCAGATGCGTTGGGAATTGGGTGAGAATTATGCGATTAACATTCATGTCACTCTGTTGCCTTATATCAAGTCTGCTGGAGAACAAAAAACAAAACCAACTCAGCACAGCGTTGGTCGTCTGCGTGAGATTGGGATCCTTCCCAATATTCTGATGTGCCGTACTGAAAAACCAATTACCCAGGAACAACGTGAGAAGATTGCGTTATTTTGTAATGTTGATGTGGAAGCGGTGGTGGAGGCTTCTGACGTCAAACATATTTATGAAGTTCCCTCAGCCCTTAAGAAAGAAGGATTAGATACCCTGGTTTTAAAGAAGTTAAACATTAAGCTGCCGGATAAGGGGCTTAAGGCATGGGAAGAGAATGTTGTTAAACGGCTTCGTTCGCCGGTTCATGAGGTTAGGATTGCGGTGGTTGGTAAATATATTGCCTTGCAGGATGCGTACAAGTCGATTTATGAAGCCCTGGTTCATGGCGGGATTGCCAACAATGCGAGGGTTCATATTGTCAAGATAGACTCTGAGAGCATTGAAAAAGGGGATCCTAGGAAGCAGCTCAAAGGTATTCAGGGGATCTTGATTCCTGGCGGATTTGGAAATAGAGGCATCGAGGGGAAGATTCGAACGGTTCAGTATTTACGTGAGAAAAAGATTCCTTTTTTAGGGATTTGTTTGGGGATGCAGATTGCAACGATTGAATTTGCCCGTAATGTTTGCGGATTAAAAGGAGCCAATTCGACGGAGTTTGATAAAGACACCAAGTATCCTGTGATCAGTCTTTTAGAAGAGCAAAAGAGGGTTGAGAATTTAGGTGCTAGTATGCGTTTAGGTGTTTTTTCCTGTGAGATTCAAAAAGGGACAAAGAGTTTTGAGGCCTATAAGAGAGTAACCATTGAGGAACGTCATCGTCATCGCTATGAGTTTAATAATGAATATCGTGCCCAGCTTCAGCAGAAGGGTTTTATTATTGCGGGACGCAATGAAGACAAAGATTTAGTGGAAATTATTGAAATCAAAGATCATCCTTGGTTTGTGGCCTGTCAGTTCCATCCGGAATTTAAATCCAAACCAGATGCGGCACATCCGCTGTTTGAAGCGTTTGTGACGGCGGCGATGAAGCATTCTAAATAACTTACGCGCGGGTGGTGGAATTGGTAGACACGTACGCCTGCCTGCCGGCAGGCAGGTTTGAGGGGCGTATGTATTTCGTATATGTTTTGAAAAGTGAGCAAAGAAATTATATCTATGTTGGTTTGACTAACGATTTAGAACGAAGAATAAAACAACATCAAGAGGGTAAGAGTTCCACAACTCGTTCATATAGGCCATTTGTATTAGTACTTACTGAGAAATCTGAATTAAGATTAGAAGCAAGAAATAGAGAGAAGTATTTAAAATCAGGTAGCGGTAAAGAGTGGATTAAGTTACAGATTAAATAATAGACGCGCGGGTGGTGGAATTGGTAGACACGTACGTTTGAGGGGCGTATGGCGAAAGCTATGAGGGTTCAAGTCCCTCCCCGCGCATTTGATTTCCCCTTCTAGACTTCGAGATTTTATGAAAAAACCCATCGAAATATCAGTCAGTCTCCTTTCCGCAGATTTTGCCAATCTCGAATCAGAAATCAAACGTTCGGTGGCCGCTGGTGTGGATCGTTTTCACATTGATTGCATGGACGGGCATTTTGTTCCTAACCTGACCATTGGACCTGTCATTATTTCAGCCATTCGTCCTCATACGAAGCTGCCTCTAGAAGCTCATCTGATGATTGAGCATCCCTGGGACTATATTGAAAGTTATGCCAAGGCAGGAGCGGATATTATTCAGCTTCAGGTGGAATGTTATGGCCAGCGTCGCGCTAACTGCAGCGAATATGGCCAGTGGCCTAAGGAAATAGAATCGGTGGATGTCGAGGCTCTACGTCGGGATTTAAAGAAAATTCGTTCATTAGGCAAGAAGGCCTTTATGGTGATTAATCCTGGAACGGCCTTGGTTAAAGACGTTTTATCCGACTGTGATGGCGTATTAATTATGTCTGTTAATCCTGGTTTTTCTGGTCAGAAGTTTATGTCTGCTGTCCTTTCTAAAGTGGAAGAATTAAAGAGAATGAACTTCCTTGGCGATATTGCTATTGATGGAGGGATTAATGCTCAAACAGCCCCGGAAGTGGTCAAGGCAGGGGCACATGTGCTCATTACAGCCAGTTATTTTTATGGAACTCCAAATCCGGCTGAAGCCGCCCGTTTTCTAAAAAGCCTGGGCAATTAGCAAACCCTTCTTTTGTATGCTATATTTATACTGCTTATGAAAACACAACATTATACAACATC
This sequence comes from Candidatus Omnitrophota bacterium, assembly GCA_015233165.1. GTDB lineage: Bacteria > Omnitrophota > Gorgyraeia > Zapsychrales > Fredricksoniimonadaceae > JACQCF01. Next base: position 3,223 of record JADFYF010000051.1, on the reverse strand, counting down.
TTCCTGTGGTCCAATTCTTCGAGGTCGCGAAGGACAAAGCGCTTTAGAATACCTGTTGATATTAACCGTTGTGGCCATTATTGCTTTGGCGGCTTTTAATAAGCTTATTCCTGAGGTTCGAAAGAGTCAGGCAAGTTCTACAGGTTTTTTTAAGAGTGTCACTCGATCGATTATTGGAGGGGAAGGCAATAACCCGATGCCTATTGATGGCAAATGGTGTGATTCAGATGCCACGACCGCTTATGCACCTCATCCTACCTGTGAATGTCCAGCCCCTGCTTTTGGTGGAAAACCCTGTCCTGCTTTATAAAAGGTTGGATTCTTTTCTGCGTTGGTCTCTTACAAATACACTTTTTTCCACACTCTTAGCAAACTTTTTTAACTCAGCCCCAATTTCACCAATTTGAGCGATGTGGGTGATTTTTTGGATATCATTGCTGACAATCCCAATAGACACATAAACAAAACCTGTTTTGATTTCAGTACCTTGCCGGTCACGGCCGAGGATGAAACCGGCCTGACGGTCCGTTTCATTATAAAAAGAAGGGGAGGCTTGATCAAAGTCTTCAACAATCTTAGCGGCGACAGCATCGGCCTTGGCGTTGTCGCAGATAAACACAAAATCATCTCCACCGATGTGACCGACAAAGGCGTCATTGCCGCAGATACCTTGGGTAGCTTCAATTAAGATACGGGCTGTTTCACGAATAATTTCATCGCCATGTTCAAATCCGTATTGATCATTGTAGATTTTAAACTTATCTAGATCGACATAGCCGACGGCAAAGATTTTCCCAGAGTCGATGCTGTTTTGCAGTTCATCCATAATGGAAGGGTTGCCGGGAAGATGAGTCAAGGGGTTGGCATCGAGAGAGCGCATGGTACGATTAAGAATCATGCGGATACGCGCTAGCAGGGTTTCAGGTTCAAAAGGTTTAATCAGATAATCATCGGCCCCGGCTTCAATCCCCATCACCATGTCCTTGGTTTCCCCTTTACCTGTCAGCATAATCACGGGCAGATGCCTTAGAAGAATATCTTTGCGCAGGTTACGGCAGAACTCAGGTCCGGTCATGATGGGCATGTTATAGTCGCTGATGACCAGATCAGGACCTTTACTTTTAACGAGGTCTAAACCGTCCTTGCCATTCTTAGCAGAGATAACGATATAATTATCGGAGAGCGTTAATTCTAGAACATCAAGAATATCTGGATCATCATCAATAATAAGAATCTTTTCTTTACGCATACAATAAAGCCTTTCTAGGAGACATCTGTTGATGGGGGGGTGTATTCAAAGGTTTCTTTAGAAGCAGGTAAGGTGAAGGAGAAGGTTGTTCCGTGACCAGGGACACTGGTCACCCAAATCTTCCCATGATGCGCCAGAACAATATCCTTAGCCAGCACCAGTCCTAAACCTGTTCCTTTAACATTTTGGTTGATCTCATTATCGACGCGAAAGAACTCTGTAAAGAGCTTTTCTACGTCGGAGGGAGGAATACCAATGCCAGAATCCGTCACATCAAATTTAACAAAACCATGTTCCAAAAATGGAGCAGCGGATAGGAGGATGGATCCCCCCTTAGGGGTAAATTTAATCGCATTGCTTAAGAGATTAATGAGGATTCTTTCCACTTGAGAAGGATCCACATAAAGATCAGGAACCTCTGTAGAAATCACGGTGGTCAATTGAATGTCTTTGGCTGTGACCTGAGGAGTAAGAAGATCGGTTATCGTATCGACGAGGTTTTTTGTTGGATAGGGCTTAAAGGCCATTTCCACCTTTCCGGATTCAATACGGGTGATATCGAGAAGATTGTTGATGAAATGGACCAAACTATCCGAATGAGTATTAATTTTCTTTAAACGCTCTTTAACAGCATCAGGAATATCGCCAATTTTTCCTGTTATCAAAAGAGACGCATAACCTTTAATGGAGGTAAGAGGTGTTCGCAGTTCGTGAGATACAGCGGATAGAAATTCTGTTTTTTTTCGATTGATGATTTCAACCTGTTTTAAAGCGGTCGCTAATTCTTTGGTACGTTCTATGACCTTCACTTCAAGCTCCTGACTGGAACGAAAGACCTTATCAAAGAGCTGGGCATTTTCCAGGGATTGTCCGATTTGTCCAGCTAAAATAGTGATAATTTCTTCATCCCCCAAGGTCACCGCCGGCGCATCGGTACGATTTCCGACAAATAGGAAACCCAGCGGGCCTGTTTGAGTCACAATAGGAGCCAGGACGAAATATTCAGTTCCAAAGATTTCTAAGATCAAGTCCTTTGTTTTACGGGGGGTATTAATCGAAGAATAGGTTCTTCCTTCATTGAGGGTAATTTTAAGAAGAGCGTCGGTAGATACTTTGTCTAGAATATGTTTGATCTTGGTTGTGTCAAATCCGGTTTGGGTGCGGGCCTCCGCCGGCAGGTGTTGTGCGGAGGTGATCACCACTAAAGATTTAGAAAACCCCAGATCTTCAAACAAGGATGTTGTTAGTTTCTCAAAGATTTCCTGTTCACTCAGGGCCTGATTCATTTGACGAGAAGTTTTTTGCAGGGCACTTAATCCATTCATTCGTTTTTCTAGTTCTTCTTGAGCCCTATTGAGTTTCAAATCTGTTTGGATAATTAATTTGGCTTGATCATCTAACTCATCAAAGGAGATGAGTATTTTATGGTGAGCTTTTTCCAGTCTTGCAATCTTGGCTTCCCTGTTATTTAAAATGAACCAGAAATAAATAACTAAGAACAATAGAGCAGAACTAAAAATGACTAAGGGAAAAAATACGAGAGAGTTATAAAGAAATAAAGACATAAGGTTATGTAATCGCCATCAGTAAAAGATTTGCATTTTGGAGATAGGTGCCTTTGTTATAGTTTGATTCTAAAGGACAGAGTTCACCAAGGCTATACATGCCGATAAGGGGAACAGAAGACCCCAAGACTTCTTGAATAGCCTGTATTTCTGAGAATAAATTACGTCCTAAGATTTTATGTCGAATCACGGATTCAAAAATAATAATCAGTTGAGGCGTCAAGCCCTCTAAGGTTTCCCTTGCTTCCAAGGCCGCATCGGTGGCTGCTTGTTTGCAGGAATCTTTATTGTGAATCATCAAATGAACCTTAGCATCCGTCGGGACGGTCGACTGACATACAATACTCCCGTCCGTCAGAATGTCAACAGGGCAACGAATCAAATATTGACGCTGATGTTCCATGTAAAT
>JADFYF010000050.1 GCA_015233165.1 Candidatus Omnitrophota bacterium | reverse complement strand
ATCCGCACTATTCTTCATTCCCACTGGCCGGGAGATGACTGCTGTGGTTATAAGAAAGCCTTAAAAGAAAAGAATTAGCCGAAGGTGAAGTCTTTGACAAAGTTTTGAGGCGATGGTATAGTAGCCACTCTTTTGAAGGTAGTCTTGATAATTCTTTTGTAATCTGGGGCCATAGCTCAGTTTGGTAGAGCGCTTGCATGGCATGCAAGAGGTCAGGGGTTCGATCCTCCTTGGCTCCACTTTTTTCCTCTTTGCCGAGGTGGCGGAACTGGTATACGCGCTGGTCTCAAAAACCAGTAGCTTCACGGCTGTAAGGGTTCGATTCCCTTCCTCGGCACTTTTAAAAATTGTTTGTTTTCCCTTCTTCTTAATCAACGTAGTTAACGCTTCCTCAGGACCCCTTCCAAGCATTGTTTTTACTATATATACATGCCATACTTTGAGTGGTATGAAAAAGGCCCCATTATTCCACATAGTTATTTTAGTATCTTTTCTTTGGACTTTTGTCAGAGGCGAGTCGTTGTCGTTGATGGGAGCGATATTTCTGATGGGAGGTTTGCAGTTAATAGCCATCGGCATTATTGGGGAATACGTATGGTATGGATTGAAAGAGTCCCGTCGTAGGCCGTTGTTTTTTATTGAACGAAGAAGCAGGTAGGTTTTACGTAGGTCAGAGAACTTTTTATGCGTCTTAAAAGTACGATTCAAGGAAAGTATATTTGTTTGCGTACAGCCATGGAAGAGGATGCTGAGTTTATTTTGAGTCTGCGGTTAGATCCTCAATTGAACGTATTTATCGGTGCCACCGACCCTTCATTAGAAAAACAAAGACAATGGTTACGTCAAAAGCAGGAAGTTGTTGACGACTATTCTATGATCATTGAGGATTTGGATGGTCATCGATTAGGAACTGTGGCTGTTTATCAGGTGGACCAACAACACAAAACATTTGAATGGGGCAGATGGATTATTGCTCCACGCCAAGAGCTTCATGTGGCTATAGAGTCGGCCTTTTGGGTGTACTCTTTTGGTTTTTATGTTTTAGGGCTTGAAACAGCCCTGTTTGGAACCCAGAAGAAGAATACCAGCGTCGTAAGATTTCATAGAAGTTATGCGAATGTGACTCATGAGGATTCAGAGGCGCTGTATTTTAAATTTCAGAAAGATGATTTCCATAAAATCTTTTCAGAACACAGGCTTTTTAGAAAGTATATGAATAAGGATTTTCAAAGTATGATTAAAGGAAAAATATCCTAATGGATAAAATTACCGGTCCTATTTTTTGTCTGACCAGCGATACAGATTGGGCTTCGGATTTTGCAATTGAGGATTTAATCTCAACGGCGAGAAGTTTTAATATTAAGCCGATGCTGTTTGCGACTAATCAAAGCCAGGTTTTGGAGAAACACCTTAACAGTGACACTATTGAAGTGGGTCTACACCCCAATTATTTGTTGGGTTCAACTCATGGGCAGGATATTATTTCTGTCACCGACCATATAATGAGACTTTTTCCAAGAGCTACAGCTTACCGCAGTCACTGTTTTTATTATCAATACGCGGTTGAAGCGGAGATGACCAAACGAGATATTCGTTATGATAGTAATATGTGTTTGTATCTTCAACCTGGGATTGTCCCTCTAAGACGCGTGTTGGGGGTAGTGGCATTTCCTGTTTTTTGGGAAGACGATACCCACTGGTATAATCAAGCTACCTGGAATGTTGACTCATATCTTCCTTACTTTTTGACTCCTGGACTTAAAATTCTGAATGTTCATCCTTTTTTCTTTACATCCAATATTCCTAATCAGGAATATTATGGGAAGATTAAAGGTTTTATTCAGACGGCTTCAGCTCAAAACATCCAAGATCTACGTTACAAAGGACAAGGGGTGAGAACCTTTGTCTTGGATTTGCTCAAGGTCCTAACAGACCAGGGGCATAGATTTTATTCTTTCAGTGAGCTGTGTTCAAAGTTTCCTTTAGAAAAGATTCTTCATCCTCCTATCAACAATGTTTCTAAATAAATATTTACGATTTTTCATCATTTCACCCTATCCAACGCCCTATATCCGATAGCTTCAGCGATGTGCTGTGGAAGAATATCATCGGAATCAGCCAGGTCGCTGATTGTCCTGGCTACTTTTAGAATCTTATCATGCGCCCTGGCGGAGAAGCCTAGTGTTTCAATCGCGGTTTTAAGAAGACGGCTGCCTTCATCGTCTAAGGTGCAGAATTCTTTGATATGAGAACTTGTCATCTGGGCGTTGGTATGGATGGTGGAGTTTTTGAAACGATGGCGCTGGATTTCCCGGCAGCCAACGGTTCGGTGTTTGATTTCCATAGAACTTTCAGGGAGATGCTTGCTGAGCAATTCCTGTGTTTTAAGGGCAGGGACTTGTAGATGAATGTCGATGCGATCTAAAAGAGGACCGGAAATTTTGGCTAGATATTTCTGAACAGCGACGGGTGAGCATTGGCAGGTTTTTACCGAACTCATGAGCCAACCGCATGGACATGGGTTCATAGCAGCAACGAGGGTAAATCCTGCTGGAAAAATCAACGATCGATTTGCCCGAGCGACCGTGACGCAAAGATCCTCCATAGGTTGACGCAGCACCTCTAAGACATGTTTAGAAAATTCTCCTAATTCATCCAAGAATAGAATACCGTTATGAGCCAGGGTCACCTCTCCTGGGCGAGGATTGGATCCTCCGCCGACTAAGGCAATATCCGAGGAGGTATGATGCGGTGAGCGAAAAGGGCGGGTCGTGACGATGCCGTTGGGATTCTTAATGAGATTCATCACGGAGTGAATCTTTGTCGTCTCAAGAGCTTCTTCTAAAGTCATATCGGGCAGAATAGTTGGCAGGCGTTTGGCCAACATGGTTTTCCCACTGCCTGGGGGGCCTACCATGATGATATTGTGTCCGCCGCTAGCTGCAATCTCCAAGCCTCTTTTCACATACGCCTGTCCTTTGACGTCGGCAAAATCAATACTGTAGCGACGTTTTTGGTTAAGCAAGGAAGCCGATTCGCAAGGAGTGGCTGAAAGGCTTTGGGGGTTGGATAAGAAATCGACGACTTCTTTGAGGTTTTTAACAGGATAGACAGCAACAGTGTTAGCCAAGGAGGCCTCCTTGGCATTAGAAGCAGGAACAAGAAGCCCTTGAAATTGATGGGGACAACAAGCTAGGGCAACAGGTAGGGCACCGTTGATGGGACGAATTTCTCCATCAAGGGCCAGCTCGCCTAGAAAGGCATAGGGAGTCAGCAGCTGGGCGGGGATTTGTTCGTCGCAGGCTAGGATACTTAGAGCCATGGCCAAATCAAAGGCAGGCCCCTCCTTTTTGATATCCGCAGGAGCCAAATTGATGGTGATGCGGCCACCGGGAAAGGAAAATCCACTGTTTTTAATGGCCAGACGGACCCGTTCACGACTTTCTTTAATAGCATTATCTGGCAGACCAACAATGGTGGTCATAGGAAGTCCACTTGTGATATCTGCTTCAATGATAACAGGATAGGCGTCAAGGCCGCTTAAGGCAAAGCTGATGGTTTTGGTAAGCATGGTCAGATTTTCTATAAAAGGGGAGGTTTTAAGTCTTTGAGGGTATATTCTTGAGGGGATCAAGAAACCAATTCTTGCTTTTTGGGGGAGCAAAGATATAATGGAGGCTAACATATTTGAGATTTTTCGTCAACAACAACAATGACACTGCCATTTAAACACTCCTTTGGCTCAGAAATCTGGCATAACCGGATTTTCTTAAACACGTTGATCGTTTGGGCTTTAGCTCAAACGACCAAGGTGATTATTGGTGTTTTTGAGGAGAAGAAATTTAATTTCCGTTGGTTTATCGGAACAGGAGGGATGCCTTCAAGTCATGCTGCCGGGGTTTCAGCTTTGGCAACATCCATTGGTTTTGAATATGGTTTTGATTCCGCGGTATTTGCTATAGCCGCCATATTTGCCTTGGTGACGATGTTTGATGCGCAAGGTGTACGTCGTTCCACGGGACAGCAGGCAACGGTTTTAAACAAGATGATGGATGATATTTACTGGAAGGGCCAAATTGAAGAGCGCCGTTTGATTGAGCTCGTTGGCCATACTCCTATTCAGGTTTTAGCAGGATTTTTGTTTGGAATTTCTTGGACAATCGTTTTATTTTAAGAGGAGATTTTTGTGAAAAATCGTTGGATATTCATTGTTGCGGCTGTTGTTTTAATTGCTGGGATAGGTTTTGTGGCGATGAAGCTTCATAAAGGAACAAGTTCACCGGCATCGGAGCCCGCTCCTTTACCGGTACAGAAATTGTTAGATGAAGCCACTCAGGCTGAAACTAGCGGTGATTCAATGAAGGCTAGGACCGCGTATCAGCAGATTGTCTCAGAACATCCAGACTATGATAAGGTCGAAGATATTCAGACTAAACTAGGTCAGTTGAATATGAGTATTCTTTTTTCCAAGGAGCAAACGCCTCAGACAGAAATGTACCAGGTGCAGATGGGAGACTCTTTAGGCAAATTAGCCAAACAATATGGGACGACGAAGGAATTGATAAAAAGAAGCAACGGGTTAAAGAGTGACGTTATTCGTATCGGTCAAAATTTGCGTATCTGGAAGGCGTCCTTTGCTGTATTTGTCAGCAAATCTCAAAATACGTTGATTTTGAAATCCGGTGAAGACGTGATGAAGATTTATCATGTATCGACGGGCAGAGATAAGAAAGAGAACAATACACCGGTAGGGACGTTTAAGGTGGGATCTAAGATTGCTAATCCTGTTTGGTTTAAACCAGGCGGACAGCCTGTTCCTCCGGAAAGTCCCGAGAATGAGTTAGGGTCTCGCTGGATGGGTTTTGATACGGATCCTCATTATGGTATTCACGGCACGATTCATCCCGAGGTTATTGGTTCACCGGCCACGGCCGGTTGTGTGCGTATGGCTAATCCCGACGTGGAAGAACTATTTGATATTATCCCTATGGGAACAAAGATAACCATTCAGGAATAAACTATGAGCAAATTAGAATTCGAAAAACCTATTGTAGAGCTGGAAGCCAAGATCAACGACCTTCGTCAGATGGGATCTAAACGGGTCACGTTAGAACCTGAGATCAAGCGTTTGGAAAGCAAGTTGGATAAATTAAAGCAGGACGTTTATAACAATCTTTCTGCCTGGCAGAGAGTTCAAATTGCCCGTCATCCTGGTCGTCCGTACACTCTGGATTACATTAAATTTATTACCGATGAGTTTCTTGAATTGCACGGGGATCGTCTGTTTGCGGATGATTTTTCGATCGTCGGAGGATTTGCCAAGATTGATGGTCAGAAGGTGATGATCATTGGCCATCAAAAAGGTCGGGATACCAAGGAGAACGTTAAACGTAATTTTGGTTGTGCGCATCCTGAAGGGTATCGTAAGGCGATGCGCCTGATGAGACTGGCGGCTAAATTTCATACTCCTGTGATTTGTTTGATTGATACTCCCGGAGCCTACCCTGGCATCGGCGCCGAGGAGCGGGGACAAGCTCAGGCGATTGCAGAGAATTTAAGAGATATGAGCACCGTCGAGACTCCTGTTATTGCCACGATTATCGGCGAGGGTGGAAGCGGCGGGGCTTTAGGGATTGCTGTGGCCGATCGGGTGTTGATCCTAGAGCATGCTTACTATTCTGTGATTTCCCCTGAAGGCTGCGCGTCCATTCTTTGGCGTTCTTCTCTGAAGGCTCCTGAAGCGGCTAAGGCGCTGAGATTGCACGGCGAAGATTTGATAAAATTTCATGTCGTCGACGAGATCATTCCTGAACCCTTAGGAGGGGCGCATCGTAATCCTGAAGAAACAGCAGCAAGTTTAAAAGCGGCTCTGCTTAAGAATTTAAAGAAACTGACTAGTCTTTCCACCAAGGATTTATTAGAAGAACGTTATAATAAATTCCGCGATATCGGGCAGTTCATCGAGAAAAAATGAAGCTAGACATTCGTAATCTTTCCTTCGAAGAACTGGGGAGCTATTTCGAGTCCATCGGTGAAAAAGCTTTTCGTGGTGGACAGGTCGCTGAGTGGATTTATAAAAAAGGCGTCTGGTCCTTTGATGAGATGCTTAATCTTCCCAAGCCTATCCGTGAACGTCTTTCTGTCGATTTTGATTTAAAACCCAACACCATCGCTGAAAAGAAAATATCTCAAGAAGGGACAACTAAGTTTCTCTTTGATCTTTACGACACAGAAAAGATTGAGAGCGTTTTGATTCCAACAGCGACGAGAACAACCGCATGTATTTCTACTCAGGCGGGCTGTAAGTTTGGTTGCAAATTTTGTGCTAGCGGCATCGGCGGATGGTCGAGGAATTTAACCTGCGCGGAGATTTTAACTCAGGTACTGCATGTGAAGGAAGAATCCCTCAAACACAAAAGACCTCTGACGAACATTGTATTTATGGGAACAGGGGAGCCTTTGGATAATTTTGATAATTTGTTTAAGGCGATCCGGATTATTAATGATCCTAAAGGGATTGGAATCGGGGCCCGACATATTACGATATCGACGGTGGGACTGGTTCCTAAGATTAAAGAATTAGCCAAACAGAATCTTCAGATTGAGCTGGCCATTTCCCTGCACGGTTTTGACAATGACTCCCGCAATGTGCTGATGCCTGTGAATCGCAAATATCCTTTTGATGAACTCATTGACGCCTGTCGGGAATACGGCAAGGCGACCAAGAGGCAGATTACGTTTGAATACATTATGATTAAAGATGTCACCTGCACGGATAAAGCGATTGTCAGTTTAAAGAAAGCTTTTCGGGGGATTATCTGCAAGATGAATCTGATTCCTTATAACCCCGTTTCAGAATTCGGGCACAAAACACCGTCTAGGGAAGAGATGTTGTCCTTTAAGAATCGTTTGGAAGAGTTTGGAGTTCACGCCACCATCCGCACACCCAGGGGCAAGGATGTGAATGCCGCCTGCGGTCAGCTGCGTCATTCAGCCATGAGTGAGAAAAACAAAATGACGCCTAACGAAATTCAGTCAGACGTCATTTGAGAATCTTAAAGCCAACTATTGAGAGACTTTCCCACCTAATTGTTCCATCAAAGCCTTCATCTTTGGATTATTCACAAGTTCCTGAGCCTTGGGATTGTTTTCAATGGCTTTCACATCGTGAGAGGTGACGGCCGCAACCAGGGCAGGATCAGAAAGAAGTTTCATCATTTCAGGATCCTGAGCCATCGCTTGAACCTGTTGCATCATCGCCGGATCATTCATTAAAGCGGTTTGAGCCGTTTGGATTTTTTGATTAAGAGCGTTTGGGTCTGTCCCGGGCGTCGCTGGAACTGCCGGGGCAGCGCTACCGTCTGCAATGCTGGCTACTTCAGAGGAGTTGACCTTCACATCTCCCATGGTCGCCGTATGAACGGTGTAAACGCCATCGACAAGACCGGTGGGATCCCCTTTCACCTGAGAACCATCTTTAAGAGTAATGACCTGGGAAGCCTGGGCTACAGAAAACTGGGATACAAGAGCTGCGAGAACGATATTTAAGAGTAGGATATGTTTTTTCATAATGAAAGCTTAGCATGAGAGATTGAAAAAGGCAAATAGGACAAAGAGTCCTTTTTAGAGAATGTTGCGAAGCTTAAACGTTTATGATAAAAATATAGCCCTTGAATTTAATGATTAAAGTTTGAATTTGTGTGGGAGTCAGGGTTTGAATTCGGATCAAGAACACTATATTCAGTGGCAGAAAAAAGAAGAGGAACGATGGGAAGCTTTGTGCGGACGGTGCGGAGCTTGCTGTGGTGCTTTTGACAAAGATCCGTGTGTGCATTTGAGTCGTGATGAGTTAAAGAAGTACTATTGTACGATTTATGAGAATTGTTTTGGAATCAAGAAAACAGTCAACGGTAATGACATTGTCTGTGGTTCAATCCGCACTATTCTTCATTCCCACTGGCCGGGAGATGACTGCTGTGGTTATAAGAAAGCCTTAAAAGAAAAGAATTAGCCGAAGGTGAAGTCTTTGACAAAGTTTTGAGGCGATGGTATAGTAGCCACTCTTTTGAAGGTAGTCTTGATAATTCTTTTGTAATCTGGGGCCATAGCTCAGTTTGGTAGAGCGCTTGCATGGCATGCAAGAGGTCAGGGGTTCGATCCTCCTTGGCTCCACTTTTTTCCTCTTTGCCGAGGTGGCGGAACTGGTATACGCGCTGGTCTCAAAAACCAGTAGCTTCACGGCTGTAAGGGTTCGATTCCCTTCCTCGGCACTTTTAAAAATTGTTTGTTTTCCCTTCTTCTTAATCAACGTAGTTAACGCTTCCTCAGGACCCCTTCCAAGCATTGTTTTTACTATATATACATGCCATACTTTGAGTGGTATGAAAAAGGCCCCATTATTCCACATAGTTATTTTAGTAGCTTTTCTAGCGAATATTTTTGGGTCGTTACCGACAGCCTATGCGGATGAATTTGTATTGCCCAAGCCGGGGGTAAGGATTCATCTAAGTCCTGAATTTAATTCGCCAATTCTTAAAGGGATCAAGGTTCATACTGATAATCCATTTAGGTTTGATTTTATTTTAGATAAGGGCGATAGTAAATTAGCTAATGATCAGCTCAAAGAGGAATCTAGTAAGTTGATTAAATATTTCTTAGCTTCTTTAACCATTCCTGAGAAAGATTTGTGGGTTAACTTAAGTCCTTATGAGAAGGATAGGATTGTTCCTGAGTTTTTTGGTCAAACAGAGATGGGAAGAGATCTGTTGGCTGAGGATTATATGCTCAAACAAATTACAGCCTCCTTGATTTATCCAGAAGATGAGGTGGGTAAGAAGTTTTGGAAACGTATTTATGAAGAAGCAGCTAAGAAATATGGGACGACGGATATTCCAGTTAATACGTTTAACAAAGTGTGGATTGTGCCAGAAAAAGCTGTGGTCTATGAGAATGCCAAGGTTGGCGCAGTCTATGTGGTAGAGTCGAAGTTAAAGATTATGCTAGAGCAGGATTATTTATCGTTGGAGAAGCACGAAGGCATTCAGAGTAAGAGTGCGGATAGTAAAAATACAAGTCAATTAGGGAGTGACATTGTGCGTGAAGTAGTTATTCCTGAATTGACCAAGGAAATTAATGAGAATAAGAATTTTTCTCAGCTTCGTCAGGTTTATAATTCATTAATCCTCGCTACTTGGTATAAGAAGAAAATCAAGGATAGTATCCTATCTCAAGTGTACAGAGATAGGAATAAGGTGGAGGGTGTTAATATTGATAACCCGCAGGAAAAGCAAAAGATCTATCAGCAATATCTACAAGCCTTTAAGAAAGGCGTTTATAACTTCATTAAAGAAGATGTTGACCCTGTGACTCAACAAGTAAGGCCTAGAAAATATTTTTCTGGTGGTGCTAGTATGGGAGTCACAGATCGAATCTTAAAGATTATGGATAATGCGATGATAGGTGGAGAGAGTATTAAAAAGATAAAGAGAGGAACCTTATTGCTTGTGACGGCGGGCTTATTATTTTCTTTAGGAGGGGAGAATGCTCCTGTGAAACATCAACAAGAACAACAGGTTATAGAGCCGTATGTTAATCTTGATCTAGAAACAGAACGTATTTTATTGGAAAAGTCAAAAAATGAATCGGATCAGATAAACGATAAAAATATTTTTAATAGAATCAGAGAATATTTAGCTCCTTATAGTTTAGAAACAAGGCATATACTGGTAAGAAAATTTAATATAAAAACATGGAGAAGAATTTTGTATGGGGAAACAAATGAATCAATCGGAGATGCTTTGTATATTTTAGAACAAGGAGGTAAGTACATAAATAAAGAGCAGGCTTCGCAATTGTGGAAGCGCTTGGCAGGAGAAAAGTATAGTCTAGAAACATTTGATAAACACTTAAATATTGAGGCTGATGGAAAAGATGGATTTCTTGAGATGGCTAATATCACAAAGATCTTTCTGGAAATAAGTCGTTCTGATTTGCCATGGGATTTTAGGTATAAATTTAGTAATTTTATTGACTCAGCCAAAGGGATTGGTACTTATAACATAAGAGAAGCTTACCAATTATATTCATCTATTAAGTGGGTAAATAAGAAGCATGAAGAAAATGGTTTGTCATTTATTTCAATATACCAACATTTGCATTCAAGCACGTATAGGAGATTTATCGATGCGATTGTTTCAGTTAAAGGAGGGCCAATTAAAATATTAGAATTGTTGGAAAACCCCCAACAGGCACGGGAGATATTTACTTTTATTCATGAAATTAGACATTTAGAATCACTGGAGGAGTATGTTGTTCAGTTGTCTGATGAGGAAATAGTAGAATGTATTAATCGTATAATAGAAGTGCGAAAGCAAGAACCATGGGGTAATGTCGATCCTACCTTTAGGAAAAGATTGTTTAATTCTTTGAAGAGTTTACCAGGGGGCTTAGATTCTTTTGTAAATCGTCAGAAAATCCCAGAGCGTTTAACAGGAGAGTACATAGAAAGTATTTTTGAGCAATTTGCGAATGTTTTTACTAGGGACATATTTAGAGATGCTTTAAAGATAAAGAAAAAGATGGTTCTTGAGCATGCTTTAAATTTCATAAGTTTAAAGAAAGGAATTAATCCCACTGCAATAAATATGTTTAATTATTTAATTACGGATGAAGATGTTTCTCCAGAACAATCGAATGTTTTAATGAAATATCTCTATGAGGAGGCCATAAAGGAGTCTCAAGATAGTCAGCGTAATATTTACATGATTCTTTTAAATAGAGTCTTGAAATCTATAGGTAACGATAAAATGATGTATTTAGAAAAAGTGAATAAGCAGATGCTTACGGCAATCAGGGAAGCCAACATTCAAGTAAGAACAGCTCCTACATTGATTTATGAGAAAATGAAGAAGCCCAAGAAATTAAAGGTCATCATGTATAACCCCCTTGATACCAATTTTGTACAAGAAAGATTTTTAAATGATGGATTTAAAAGAGAAAAAGATGGGAATTTTGTACTTTTGACTAAGAAAAGCAATGGTATAGAAATACAAGTGCGTCTTGACCCCTCTGGTGACCCAAAAAATTATGAGGGAAGAATCTTTAAGCAAATGGAAGATCCTTCCATTGATATGATTATTTATAGTGGGCATACTGGTATGGGAGCGGCTTTGGCTTTGGCTTTTGAAGAATCACCTAAAACAAATTTACTTATTGGTGGACAAAAAATAATTGGTATTTTTTCTTGTGAGAGTATTCCTGTTTATTTGAGTCAAACTTTAAAACGTTACCCGTATAGCCATGTTTATGGAACAGCTACCAAATCTTATATGGAAGACGATACCGCTGCTTTGTTGATATTTGTAAATAAGTTGACTGAATTTTTGCCTTATGTGGATATTCATAAACAAATTGAGGATCATGAACAATCAACATATGGAGGAAGAGTTGTATATTTAGGCCCCCACCAGAAGAAACAGTTGGATTATTTCTATTTAGATGGGTATGGACAGTCCGCTCAAAAAGACAATCCCAACAGAATCTATTTAGGAAATGAGAAGCGCGTTATCTTAAGAGGGGAGGACAATTTTAATTTCTCATTTGAAAATGTGGATTTGTCGAAGGTACAGACAGATATTGTACAGAGAGTCATTTCACATCTTACTTACTTTTATGGGTTTAATGATTATCTTAAAGAATTTAAAGATGATCTACAAAATGATAGTTTTTGGATCCCTACAGATGATAAAGAAGACGCTATTCTAATGCAAGATGGTAAGGTTGATGATAAAAGAATATTCAAACTTTCCCTGAATGCGGGATATCGTAATAGTTCCGAGGCGGTTCTGACCATGATGGCCCTCTATGAATCAAATTTATATTTTACTAAATTAAAAAATAATAAAGAAGGTGTTGAAGAAAATATTGGTGCTTTTGATAAATTAAGAGGTTTGCAAATGGTAGCTGAATTTGTTAAATATTATCATAAAGAGTCTCTTTTTCAGCCATTTCTAGAGAAATATGGTTTTAGAGAAATTACATTAAATCAATTGTTGAGAACTTTGGATTCTCATCCAACACCTGAACGAATTGACGCTTTAAAAGAGATTTTACCTCTGTTAGATTTACCTATTCCAAGTAATGTTGATGAAAAAAAGTTAAAAGAAGAAGGTTTGTTATCTTTTATGACTTTGTCTTCTGAATTTGAAGTACAAACTGCAAGTGTGTCTGTAAAAGGCAATTCTGGTTTAAGGGAGAATATTAAATGGACTTTTTCGAGTGCAGATGATTTTTCTAAGAATGGTCCAATGGCTTATAGAGTGTCTAATAATTTGGCGAGATATTTATCTGGTAGTGATTCTGCTATGGGGTCTAATATACGTGATTTAGGTGGTATCGATCTAACCTCCGACAAAGCCATGCAGGTTAAGAATGATGGCAACGGCGAAATCAAATTTCATCTCGACCCCACGCAATTAGCTCAACTTCAAAACGCCTCTGGTTTTACTCCAGTGATTATTGGTATCCAGCCAATGACTGATATTAAGCTCTTTTTGGGTTTAAATGATGCTAATTCTTCAGCTGTTACCACTTAGATAATTATTTGCTGGAAAAATGATTGAAAAATGGGCATAAGGTTATTTTGACCAATGGGCTTGTTAAGAAGATACAGAAAACGCCAGAAGGTGATATTAAACGAGCAATAGTAGCTTAGTTTTAAATC
>JADFYF010000004.1:45168-54653 GCA_015233165.1 Candidatus Omnitrophota bacterium | reverse complement strand
CGGCGTTATTGTATTTCTGGAGAGATTAAAAATTCAATTGAGGAGGGATGTTATGTCAGAAACGGTCAAGATTAATTTTGGTGACAAAGAATTAGATTGTCCCATCGTTACATCAACTGAAGGTGGTGAGAAGGCTATTGATATTTCTAAATTACGTTCTTCGACGGGTTATATCACCATGGATCCTGGTTTTAGCAATACAGGTTCTTGTAAAAGTGCGATTACCTACTTAGATGGTGATAAAGGAATTTTACGCTATCGGGGTATTCCTATCGAGCAATTAGCCCAGCAATCGACCTTTGTCGAAACATCCTATCTTTTGATCTATGGCAAGTTGCCTAATCAGAAAGAGTTGGAGGATTTTTCTGAAGCGTTTAATGAACACTCCATGATCCATGAGGATATGAAGAATTTCTTTGATTCTTATCCATCGTCAACCCATCCTATGGCGAGTCTTTCCGCGATGATTTGTTCCATGTCAGCGTATTATCCTGAGTTTGTCAAAGACGATCCTACCAAGGAAGAAATTGATCGCATTGCCATTCAAATGCTTTCTAAGGTACGTACGATTTGCGCGTTTGCTTATAAGAAGTCTATCGGTGAACCTGTTGTTTATCCTCGCTATGATTTGAAATATGTTCCCAATTTTCTTAACATGATGTTTTCATCACCCACGCATCCGTATAAGCTTGTTGATGAGGTTGTCCATGCGATGCAGGTGCTTTTGATCTTGCATGCCGATCATGAACAAAACTGTTCCACATCGACGGTGCGTATGGTGGGCAGCTCACGGGCTAATTTGTATGCGTCTATTTCTGCCGGTATTTGTGCTTTGTGGGGGCCTTTGCATGGAGGAGCTAATCAGGCCGTTATTGAAATGCTTCAGGAAATTCAAAAAGATGGTGGTAATGTTGAGAAATATATCGCCAAAGCTAAGGATAAAAATGATAATTTCCGCCTAATGGGTTTTGGCCATCGTGTGTATAAGAACTTTGACCCTAGAGCAAAAATAATCAAGAAATGCGCTGATGATCTTTTAAATAAATTAGGCATTAATGATCCTTTGTTAGATTTAGCCAAACGCATGGAAGCGGCAGCTTTAAAAGATGAATATTTCGTCGAGAGAAAACTTTATCCTAACGTGGATTTTTATAGCGGGATTATTTATCGAGCGACGGGGATTCCTTTAAATATGTTTCCTGTCATGTTTGCTATAGGACGTATGCCGGGATGGATTGCTCATTGGAAGGAAATGATTCAGGACCCTACAACCAAGATTGCCCGTCCATTTCAAATTTATACGGGTGAAAATAAACATGATTACGTTCCTATCGAGAAACGCTCATAGATAAGAAAGGTTATTGTAATGATTGCATTTAGTTCTAAGTCTAAGAAAAACCAGGAAGCATCCATTATTTTATTAACGTCGTCTCAATCCGACAAACGTTTAAAGAGAGAACTTGAAAAGGGAGAGATTTTTCCTCTTTTAGAGGGGAAAAGCCTTGTTTTATTTGTTGGATTAGGCAAGTCGGAGAAATTAACATTAACTGATTTGCGTATCCAAGTCCGTCGAGTATTCTTGTCGTCTTTCTTAAAGAAGGTTAAAGATATAGAGCTGATTCCTCATACGAAGGACGATGCGGCCATTAAAGCCATTATTGAAGGAGCGTTGATCGGACCCTACGTCTGGGATAAATATAAGAGTAAGGATAAGGATAGTCATGTTGTTAAAGACAAGAACATCATCGTCCTTGTGGATACCAAGAAAGAATATGAACAGACGGCGGCGATTTGTGAAGGGGTCAAACTAACCCGCGATTTGGTTAATGATAATGCGGACTTTATTACGAGTGAATATCTGGAGAAAACTGTTAAGGATTTGATTAAAGGGCATAAGGAGATTTCTGTAGAGATTCTTAATAAAAAAGAACTTAAAGCCAAGGGACTTGGTTTACACCTCGCTGTTAATCAGGCAAGTAATAAAGAACCTAAATTGATCATTGTTTCGTATCAAGGCGGAAAGAAGGACGAAGCCTATACCGCTATTGTTGGAAAAGGACTGACCTTTGATACCGGTGGTTTGAATCTAAAGCCTTCTAATCATATTGAGACGATGAAGATTGATATGAGTGGGGCTGCGGCTGTGTGTGGTATTTTGAAGAATGTTTTAAAACTCGGCATCAAAAAGAACTTACTTTTTGTTCTGGGGATAGCCGAGAATTCGATCGGGTCAGCGGCGTACAAACCCGGCGACGTTATTGTCGGATACGCAGGTAAAAGTGTTGAGATTGGAAATACCGATGCTGAAGGTCGTTTAGTATTAGCGGATGCATTTAGTTATGTTGTTAAGAATTATAAACCTGCCAAGATGATTGATATGGCGACGTTAACAGGGGCGTGTGTCATGGCCTTGGGTTTTGATTATTCAGGTCTTTTTGCTAATAACGATGAATTGGCGAAAGACTTGTTAGCTTCTGCCGAAGAAACGGATGATCGAGCCTGGCGTTTACCGATCTATGCCGAAATCAAAGAATATATCAAATCTCCCATTGCTGATTTAAAGAACACGAGTAGTATTCGTGGAGGAGGGGCTTCCACAGCGGCAGAGTTCTTACACCAATTTGTCGGCGATACCACATGGGCTCATCTGGACATTGCAGGGACGGCGTTCTGCGAAGGTCAGGGACGTTTCTATTATGGTCATGGGGCAACCGGGGCTGGGGTTCGATTGTTGACTAACTATTTATTAAAGTAAAATTTCCCTCCCCACCAAGGGGAGAGAAATTAAGGGGGGAATATGGAATTTCTTTTTATACCACTGCTGTTTATCGTTTTTATTTTCTTTGCAGGAGTTCGTATCATTCGTCCAACGCACCGAGGGTTGGTGGAACGTTTTGGTAAGTACAATCGTTTTGCTAATTTGGGTTTCAATTGGATTATTCCCATGGTCGAGAATATGTATTTAGTGAATATCACCGAGCAGATGGTTGATGCGGAACCTCAAGAAATCATCACCAATGATAACCTCAATGCCAAGGTTGATGCTCAGGTTTATTTTAAGGTTAAGACGGATGAGACCAGTGTTAAGAACTGTCAATACAACGTCGGTAATTATCAGTGGCAGATTGTGAACTTAGCCAGAACAACCTTGCGTAATATTATTGGTACGATGACGCTCAAGTCAGCGAATAGCGAACGTGGAAAGATTAATACGGATTTACATTCTATTCTCGAGCGTGAAACAGCGAGTTGGGGACTTGAAATTGTTCGTACGGAACTTAAAGAAATCGATCCTCCTAAAGATGTTCAGGAGACCATGAACAAGGTTGTTAAGGCAGAGAATGAGAAAATTGCCGCGATCGATTTTGCCACAGCGACGGAAACAGCAGCAGATGGTCAGAAGCGCGCTGAGATTAAAAAAGCTGAAGGTGTTAAACAGGCGAAAATTCTAGAGGCTGAAGGTGAGGCTGAGGCGATCCGTTTGGTTAATGAATCGGCTAATAAATATTTTACAGGTAATGCCCAGGTTCTTCGTAAATTAGAAGCTGTTGAGAAGGCCTTTCAGAATAATGCCAAGATCGTTGTTCCAAGTAATTCATCCTTGGTCAATGTCGTCGGTGAATTGGCGGGTGTTGTTCCTATTAAAACAGATAGTTAGGAGTATTCATCATGAATGTTCGTGTCGAAACAGACAGCATGGGTGAAGTGAAGGTTGCTTCCGATAAATATTGGGGCGCTCAAACACAGCGTTCTTTGGAGAATTTCAAAATCGGTGGAGATAAATTCCCCAGAGAATTTATTGCCGCGTTGGGTATTCTTAAGAAGGCGGCGGCCTTAACCAATAAAGAACTTGGAATCCTTTCAGCGGACAAAGCGGATTTGATTGCCCGCGCCGCCGATGAAGTGATCGAGGGAAAGCTGGATGCTCATTTCCCATTGGTTGTTTGGCAAACAGGTTCAGGAACCCAAACGAATATGAATGCCAATGAAGTGATTTCTAATCGAGCAATTGAGCTATCAGGAGGTGTGATAGGCAGTAAGAAACCTATCCATCCTAATGACGACGTTAATAAAGCTCAGTCTTCCAATGATACCTTCCCGACAGCAATGCATATCGCGGCCGTCCAGGAGATTCATCGTCGACTGATTCCGATGGTGAAGGTCTTACGAGATGCTCTTCAGAAGAAAAGTGACGAGTTTAAAGATGTCATTAAGATCGGTCGTACGCATTTGATGGACGCAACACCCTTGACCCTAGGTCAGGAATTCTCCGGCTATGTCACCCAGTTAAGCTATGGGATTGCCCGTATTGAATCTACTTTGCCTCGATTATATGAATTAGCATTAGGCGGAACGGCCGTCGGAACAGGTCTAAATACGCATCCTCATTTTGCCATTAAATCTGCCGAGAAAATTAGCGAGTTAACAGGAAAGCCTTTTAAAACAGCTCCGAATAAGTTTGAAGCGTTAGCTGCTCATGATGCCTTGCTGGAATTGTCAGGAATGCTCAATGTTTTAGCAGCTTCTTTAATGAAGATTGCCAATGATGTTCGCTGGTTAGGCTCCGGTCCTCGGAGTGGTATCGGAGAATTGCATTTACCTGAGAATGAACCAGGTTCATCCATTATGCCTGGTAAGGTGAATCCGACCCAGTGTGAGGCGATGACGATGGTTTGTGTCCAGGTTTTTGGTAATCACACGACTGTGACGATTGGTGGAGCGAGTGGGAATTTTGAACTGAATGTGTATAAGCCGGTGATTATATTTAATGTCCTCAATTCGATTCGTCTTCTTGCGGATGCCTGTGAAAGTTTCACAGAGCATTGTGTCGTCGGCATTGAGGCTAATAAAGGGAATATTCAGAAGCACGTAGATAACTCCTTGATGTTGGTGACCGCTTTAAATCCGCATATCGGCTATGATAATGCGGCTAAGGTGGCTAAGAAAGCCTATCAGGAGAATATGACGCTTAAAGAGGCTGCTGTGAAACTGGGTTTATTAACGGCAGAACAATTTGATCAGTTTGTCCGTCCCGAAGAGATGATTAAGCCCAAGTTGTAATCGGGAATATCGAAAATAGTTTTGACGCTTAAGAGTGTTATCTATAGAATTGCTATCTTATGAGCTTAGAACAACCGGTCAATTACGAAGAACGTCGAGATAGCATACGTGCGCAGCGTATTGTGACTGTCAGACATCGTCTTGTTAAACATAATGGACGTAAGGTTTCTAGCCCTTGGCAGGTATCTTTGACGGAGAATATGTCTTTAAGCGGTCTTTTGTTTGTGAGTGCCATTCCTTATGAAAAAGAGGATTGGATTGAAGTCGATGTTGTTATGTCGGGAATTTTGGATATTTTTAAAGGATACGGTCAGGTCATTCGTTCAACCCTACATAATGCAGGGTATTATTATGTAGCTATTAAATATGTTGATTTAAAATCGAGAACCAAAACTCGTTCTGCTAAGAAAATCATTTCCAAGACCTTCCCTCATCGATAATGCCTTTCAATCTTTGTGTTGTTATCTTATTTCTATTAGCTACCTTGAGTACAACGTATGTTAATGCCTCTGAGAAGATCAATCTAGGTTTTGCTCTCATCGAGCGTTCAGGTTGCTACGGTTGTCATTTTATTGAGAAATATCAAGATTGGCCCAAGATTGGCCCTAATTTAGAGTTCATTGCTTCTAAAACAACTAAAGAATGGGCGTATCATTGGATCGATGACCCTAAATCCATTCGATTTAATACTTGGATGCCTTCATTTTTTCATCAAACCAATAATAGTGATCCAGCTTCTTTAAAACGTTCGGCACAAGAGATTCATGCCATTGTCGAATATTTATTTGCTAACAGCAAGACTCTTGTTTGGGATTCCTATAAGACTGGCGATCCTGTTAAAGGAAAGAAATTGTTTTCTTCATTAGGATGTTTAGCGTGTCATCAAATCACAGACAAAAAGCCAGAGGCTCGTCGGACCAGGGCCTCTCTTTATCATGAGTTTGGTGCTAATCTCATTGGATTCGGCAGTGAAACGACAGAGGACTGGATTGTTTTATGGTTAACCAATCCTCTTCGATATAATCCACAGACCCGTGTGCCAGATTTTCGTTTGAATGTTCAAGAGGCTTCTGATATTGCAGCCTATTTAGTTCAGAGCAAATCTCCCGCAGTTAACAAAATAATTCCCCCAGTCGATGATGGGGCTCTGAATCATCCTGATCCATTGGTCGTTGATGGTCGACGTTTGATTAAGAAATACGGCTGTTATTCCTGTCATCATATTCCAGGATTTGAGCATGAGAAACCCGTCGGAAATGAATTAACGGAACAAGACGCTAGGAGCAAGGAATCCTGGTTTAAACAGAAACTGATGGATCCCAGGAGTTTTGATAAGGCTAATAGGAAAGAGACTTCTGATGATCTTAAAATGCCTAATTATAATTTCACCAAGGAAGAGGCAGAGGCGGTTACAAGCGCGTTGATGATGCATCAAGATTCTAAAGTTTCCGTTATTGACGAAGGAATGAAAACGATTCGTCAGTTTAATTGTCAGGCCTGCCATAGGATTGATCATGAAGGTGGGACCATCGATAACGCGGTAACAGATTGGTTGGTAAAGTATCAAGGTAAGGATATCAATGAGGCGCAAAGCCTGACGAAGACCTTTTCTCCGCCTAGTTTAATGGGAGAAGGACAAAAAGTTCAATCCAAGTGGCTCTTTGAGTTTCTACATCATCCGACACCGATTCGTCCATGGCTTCATATGCGTATGCCGACCTTCTTTTTTCATAAGGATCAGGTCAGCTCTATTGTTCAATATTTTGATGCTAAGGATAATCATGACCATCGACTGGTTGATAAAATCCGTGTTCATATGAGTGCTGAAGAATTAGATGCAGCCAAGAAATTATTTTCTAAAGATTATTTTAATTGTGCGTCTTGTCATATCGTTGGGAAAAAGATGCCAGAGGGGTCTGTTGACCAGTGGGCTCCTAATTTTGCATTGGCAGCCAAGCGATTGAAACCACAGTGGATCATCCAATGGATTGCCAATCCATCGGCGATATTACCTGGAACCAAGATGCCGACCTTTTATGATCCAAAGGCTATTGAAGCTTCAACGCCACAAGATATTCTTAAAGGAGATGCTCGTCGTCAGATCAAAGTCTTGAGGGATTATTTATTAACGATTGATCAGCATGAATCAGAAAAAAATTAAGAGGGCTAGGGAGGGGGCTATTAAATAACCTATGCGTAAACTCACCCATGAAGAAATTGTTCATCGTCAGACAAAGAAACTTGACGATGCCCGACTGCCGTTTTGTGTTATGCTCAACGATATTCGTAGCCTTTATAATGTAGGCGCTATTTTTCGTACGGCGGACGGTGTGGGAGTCGAGAAAATCTGGCTTTGTGGAATCACGGGGTATCCTCCTCAAAGCGGAATCGCCAAGACATCTCTAGGAGCAGAAGACTCTGTTCCCTGGGAGTATCGAGAAGATGGTCTTAAACTTCTTAAGGAGTTAAAAGCCCAAGGATATCAGATTGTCCTTTTGGAGCAAGTCCAGGGGGCAAAGGCGTATGATCGATTTATTCCTAAAACTCCGGTGTGTTTGGTTTTAGGCAATGAAATATCCGGCGTTTCAGATCCCTTGCTTGAGTTGTGTGATGTGGCTGTCGAGATTGATATGGCCGGTGTTAAAAATTCCCTTAATGTGGCGGTTGCCTTTGGTGTGATGGCCTATCAAGTGCGTTCTCGTATAAAGGGTTAGATAAAGTCTTGCCTAATGACTTTGGTCACGTTAGAATGGTTTTTATGAATATTGATGCAAAGAAACTTTTACGTGACAAGAAGGTCATCGCCGAGATTAATCGTCATAAATGGTTGGAAAGCGAGATTGCTGGTTACGACATTGGTTTTGAAGCCGCTGCAGAAAATTGGCTTAAAAGGCATGCTGAGGCATGGGTTAGGTACCACACGAAAAACTCTTCTAGAAAATCTGCTGCAAAACCTCTTAAGGTTCTTCCCAAAAAGAAAAAGCGGTCTTAAAAGTCATGAAAAAATTGCTTTTTAGTGGATTTTTGATAATACTATTGGTCAGTATTTCTTTGGGAGTTCTTTGGGCTAAAGAGACACAATATCCAGACTATTCTGGTTACGTGAATGATTTTGCCAAGGTGATAAGCGCGGAAGATCAAAAGGCGATCACTGCTCTAGCAACAGAGTTAAATATCAAAACATCCGCACAGTTGGCTGTGGCAACAGTATCGACGACAGAGCCTTTAACGATCGAACAGTATGCGGTAGAGCTCTTTAAAAAGTGGGGTATTGGACAAAAGGGTAAGGATAATGGCGTTTTGTTTTTGATTTCAGCCCAAGACCATACCTTACGTATTGAGGTGGGTTATGGTTTAGAAGGAGTCTTAACAGACGCGATTTCTTCGACGATTATTCATGAGATTGCTGTTCCTGAGTTTAAACAGGGGAAGATATCTGAAGGTGTTTTAAAGGGCAGCAGAGCTATTATTAGTTTGATTGCCAAAGAAAACGGTGTTGCTATTACAGGAGAAGAAGCCGCTGTTTATGGCGCCGTTCATCAAGAGACATCAGCTCTTTGGATTATTGTGTTTGTATTTATCTTTATTTTTGTTTTCTTTATCTCTTCGTTCGGACGACGTGGTCCTGGTTTGTATGGTTATTATGGTGGAGGCGGAGTTGGTGGCGGTGGATCTTCAGGGGGAGGGTTTGGTGGTTTTGGAGGTGGTAGCAGCGGGGGCGGTGGATCTAGTGGGAGCTGGTAAAATCTTAGGAGGAATAATATGAAAAACGTATGGAGTGCGATAGGTGTTATTGGTGTCTTAGGCTTTATAGCTTTTGGTTGGTATCAGGGTGGATATAATCAAATTGTATCTCTGGATCAGGGGGTGAAATCCAGCTGGGCTCAGGTGGAGAATCAACTTCAGCGTCGGTTTGATTTGATCCCTAATTTGGTCAGTACGGTTAAAGGGTATGCGGCTCATGAAAAAGGAATTCTGGAAGAGGTCACACGTTTAAGAAGTCAGTGGGCGCAGGCGGGCACTGTCCCTGAGAAGGTGGATTCGGCTAATGCGTTAACGGGAGCATTGTCAAAACTTTTATTAGTTAGTGAGAATTATCCTAATTTAAAAGCGGATCAAACCTTTTTAACTTTGCAAAGTCAGTTAGAGGGAACTGAAAATCGTATTGCTGTTGAACGCATGCGTTATAACGAGGCTGTTCAGGCGTTTAATTCTTATCAAAAATCTTTGTTTGGTAAATTTTTTGCTTCTCATGCCGGTTTAACCCAAGAAGCTGTTTATTTTAAAACGGAATCCGCCGAGGCTCGTCAGGTGCCAAAGGTCAATTTTTAATCAAGAAAGGTAGCATCCTCTGTCTTACGATTTAAAACCATTAGAAAATTTTCACGGTCGTAAAGGTCCCTTAATGCTTATCATTATGCACG
>JADFYF010000004.1:0-45107 GCA_015233165.1 Candidatus Omnitrophota bacterium | reverse complement strand
CTTGTTTGGATGAGTTGATGAAGTCCAAGTTTTATACTCCGTTAAAGGCTCATGGGACAGCTGTCGGCATGCCTTCCGATGAGGATATGGGCAACAGTGAGGTTGGTCATAATGCTTTAGGGGCAGGTCGTATTTTTGACCAGGGGGCTAAGCTGGTTTCGAAGTCGATAGATAGCGGGGCTATTTATCAGACAGAAACCTGGAAGAAACTGGTGGAGCGTGTCAAAACGGATAATAAGATCTTTCATTTTATCGGGTTACTTTCTGACGGGAATGTTCATTCTCATATTGATCAGTTGATCGCCATGGTGAAACGTTGTGCTGAAGAAGGGGTTAAACGTGTTCGTATTCATGCCTTGTTAGACGGTCGTGATGTGTTTGAACGTTCTGCGTTAATCTATATTGATAAATTGGAAGCTGTTCTTAAAGAAATTAATGCTTCTCATAAATATTTTGATTATTGCATTGCCTCAGGTGGTGGACGCATGATTGTGACCATGGATCGTTACAATGCGGATTGGTCCATTGTTGAACGTGGTTGGAAGGCCCATGTATTGGGTCGTGGTCGACGGTTCTCATCTGCTCGTCAGGCGGTGGAAACATTTTACGCGGAAGATCCTAAGAGTACGGATCAGTATTTAGATTCTTTTGTGATCGAAGATGACGGATCACCGGTGGGAACGATTGAAGACGGGGATTCAGTTGTCTTCTTTAATTTCCGTGGCGATCGGGCGATTGAGTTGTCCATGGCCTTTGAACAGAAGGATTTTGATAAGTTTGACCGTGTTCGTGTTCCTGATGTTTTCTTTGCTGGGATGATGGAGTATGACGGTGATCTGCATATTCCTAAGCATTATTTAGTGATGCCGCCGCAAATTGATGGTCCTGTAGGCGCGTATATGTGTGCCGCTGGAATTAAATCTTTCGCGATTTCAGAGACGCAGAAATTCGGTCATGTCACTTATTTCTGGAATGGAAACAAAAGTGGCTATATTAATCATGATTTGGAAACCTATGTTGAAATTCCTTCAGACAAGATTCGTTTTGATCAGGCTCCTATGATGAAGGCCTTTGAGATTACGGATAGGGCGATCGAAATGTTAAAAAGCGGGCAATATCGATTCGGTCGTTTGAACTATCCTAATGGAGATATGGTTGGCCATACAGGCGTTCCAGACGCAATTATTGCTGCCGTGGAAACCACCGACCAATGTATTGCTAAGTTGTTAATAGTGCTGAAAGAGTTAGGGGGTATGGCCGTTGTTTTAGCAGATCACGGGAATGCGGATGAGATGTTTACAGTCAAGAATGGCAAGAAGCAGGTTTCGACGGCCCATTCTTTAAATCCTGTTCCATGCGCGATTGTGGATTATGGTTATAGCGGCGAGTATGAAATGGCTAAGCTGACCAATCCGGGATTAGCTAATGTGGCTGCGACGTTGTTGAATCTATTAGGATACGAGGCGCCTAAGGAGTATGCGCCGTCATTAATTGAGGTTAAGCAATGAAAATTGTAAAAAGAAGACCGGCTCTGGAATATAAGTTGGTGGATAGTACGGAAGATCTTTTTGGTACGATCTTTAATATTACCCCAGTAGCTATTGTTATTTTATCTTGGCCTTCCAAGGGCGTATTAAACGCTAACAAGGCCGCTTTAAATTTACTAAAGGTCAGAAACGTTCTTTCGATGTCAGATAAGCATAAATTTCTTTTTAGTAAATTTTCTGAAGAGACTTTTGCAGGCCGGGATTCTTTTGAAATTGAAGTCAAAGCCAGAAATCCTAAGGGGGCTGTTGTTTATTTGATCGTCAAGGCCCGTAAGTTTGAACAGACACAGGTTGTTTTGACCCTGGAAGATATTACAAAACACAGGTTAAAAGAAAAAAGGTTGTTGAAGTTAGCTCAGATGGATGGGCTGACGGGAATCCTGAATCATAAAACTATTCTAGAACGGTTTAAAGAAGAATTTATTAGGGCCAAACGGTATCACCTGCCTTTGTCGTGTTTTATGTTTGATGTGGATAATTTTAAAGCGGTGAATGATCAATATGGACATTTAGAAGGAGATAGGCTTTTAAAGAGAATCGCTAATACCTTGAGAACAAATACCCGTGAAACAGATATTGTGGGACGTTACGGAGGAGATGAGTTCTTGGTGATTATGACAGAAACGCCCCTTTCTGAATCATGGACACCCGCCAAACGTATCCATGATCATTTAGTCAAGGAGTACTCCTTAATTAAATCTGATAAGAAGGAGGTTAGAATTACCTTTAGTATAGGGATCAGTGGATTTCCTATGAATAGTTTGGATTCTGTTAAAGATATTATTAATCATGCGGATAAGGGTTTGTATGAGTCCAAGCTTAAAGGAGGTAATCAGATCGTTATGTCACAGGCATGATCCTTTACGAACAAATCCCCTCGCTGCTGTTGGAGTATTCCATTTCTTCTTCACAAGAAGAAGCCTTAGCCTTACCACGTTTAGTTTTAGAAACCATGGGTTTTAAGACGGATGATATCAGTGAAACCTTTCAGAACAAGCTTTGGACCCTGAAGGTTTTTACGCCAGAGAAGACCAAAATAGAAATTCTCAAGAAGAATTTCAGTCGGTTGAGTCTACCTAACATTAAAACATCTTCCAGAATTTTAAAACCCGCCCAATGGTTGACGCTCTGGAAGACCCAGTGGAAACCTTTATCTCTGACCAAGACCATCGATGTTGTGCCTTATTGGTATAAGGGAAAATACAAAACATCTAAACAGGTTATTTTCTTAGACACCTTGATGTCTTTTGGGACGGGGATGCATGAAACAACCCAGTTGATTGCTCAACTGATCGAAGACAATCGTTCTCATTTGAGTTCATTCTTAGATGTGGGTACCGGGACGGGCATTTTGACCTTGGCCGCGCTTAAGCATGGAGCCCAGAGGGTGACGGCGATGGATATCAGCCCGCTGAGTATTCAAGCGACTCGAAGTAATCTTAAGGTCAATGGTCTTAAGGCGAAGATTGTTTTAAGTGATATCGGCCGTTTGCCTGTTAAAGAGAAGTATCAGATGGTGGCGGCTAATTTGATTACGGATGATTTGTTGAAGGATCGAAAGAGAATTGTGAATCTTGTTAAGCCCGACGGGCTTTTGATGGTCAGTGGTATTTCGTTGGATAATCTAAGTAGGCTGAAGGAAGGTTTTAAAGATCAGCCTTTAATCTGCCGCAAGGTCAGCAGGGGGAAAGAATGGGCCGCTATCCTTTACGTAAAGAAGACGTAGTTGAATCCTTTGTTCGAGCCTCCGGCCCTGGTGGCCAGAATGTGAACAAGGTGTCGACCTGTGTTGAGCTGTGTCATGCGCCGACAGGTATCAGAATTAAATGCCAAAAGCATCGCAGTCAGCTTTTGAACCGGCAGGAAGCCTGGGATTTGCTGGAGAAAACTTTAGATGAGAAATATGAACAGGAATTACAGGCGTTAAAACAGCGTAAAGAAAAGTTTCGTCGACAAAATCGCAAACGTTCCATGCCGGCGAAGGAGCGAATGTTGGAAGCTAAGAAGAAACATTCTTCAAAGAAGGATAATCGCAGGAAGACGAATTATGAAAAATAAGTCATGTGCAGGGATGGTGGATATCAGTGATAAGACGATGAGCCAAAGAAGAGCTGTTGCCAGGGGAACAATTTCATTTCAAGCGAAAGCTTTTAATATTCTTATGAAGGAAGGTTCACCTAAAGGAGACGTTTTTGAAACAGCCAGGATTGCAGGGATTATGGCCGCCAAGTCCACCTCCTCGATGATTCCTTTATGCCATCCTTTGATGCTGCAGAAGGTGTGCGTGAGTCTTGATAAGAATGTGTCAAAGAAATCCATTGGGGTTACTGCGGAAGTGTTGTGTTTTGGCAAAACAGGCGTTGAAATGGAAGCGTTAGCAGCCGTATCAGCTGCGTGTCTGACAATTTATGATATGACCAAATGGATGGGGCAGGATATGATCATTTCAAATATACATTTAGTCCACAAGAGTGGTGGGAAATCGGGAGAGTTTAATCGATGACAACATCCATTTCACCGATGGTTTGGATCGCCTTTAATGTTGGGATATTAGCGTTGATTTGTTTAGATGCCTTAGTGATTAATCCTAAGGGGAAAGAGATGAGTTTTCGTCGGGCGCTTGGGATGACCGCATTTTGGCTTTCCTTGGCCTTGGTGTTTAACCTAGGTGTGTATTTCTATTTAGGCAATCAATTGTCCTTGGAGTTTCTGACAGCCTATGTGGTTGAGCAGTCCTTAAGCGTGGATAATATCTTTGTTTTCTTGTTAATTTTTGCCCATTTCAAGGTGGCTCCATTAGAGCAGCAGCGTATTTTATTGTGGGGGGTTATCAGTGCTCAGGTCATGAGGGCGGTCTTTATTTTATCCGGCATTGGTTTGATGAATCATTTTCATTGGATGATTTATGTTTTTGGATGTGTTCTGTTATTTACGGGGATTAAGTTATTCTTTAAGCAGGACGAGGAGATTCATCCGGAAGATAGTTTTATTCTTAAATTGGTTGGAAAGAATCTTCCTAAGTTCCTGATTGTTTTAATTGTGATTGAGACCACGGATCTGATCTTTGCCATTGACTCTATTCCGGCTGTCTTGTCAATTACCAAGAATTCCTTTATTGCCTATTCATCGAATATCTTTGCCATCTTGGGACTTCGGGCGATGTATTTTGCTTTAGCTAACTTTATGAAGGTGTTGCATCATCTGCATTACGGTTTAGGTATTATCCTGACCTTTGTTGGATTTAAAATGGTGATGGAGAATTACATTCACATCCCCGTTGTTGTCACTCTTGGGTTTATTATCTTAACGTTAACTGTAACAGTGATGACTTCTATCTTATGCCAACCAAAAACGTTGCAAAAATAATCTTAGTTGTTGTTATTCTTGTCTTCCTAACGGCCATTTCAACGCTGGCCTGTGTTTTAACTCAACCTAAATATCTGGCAAATACGGCCTTATTCTTTTTAAACAAAGGTTCCTCAGGACTTGTCTTTAAAGAAATCACTATCGAAAAGGTTCATTGGTATGCCTGGGATAGAGTGAGTCTGACTCAACTGCGGATTCAATGCCAGATTAAAGGCGTATCGTATTTGGTATCGACAGAAGTTGTAGAGACGAGGTATTTTAAAGAGGGTCCGGATGGATCCTGGTTTGTTCGTATTAAGGGTTTAGATGTTGTCTCGGATCAGTTAAAGCTTCTTCATGCAGATGCACAGATTAAAACGAGGTTTGAAAGTCTTCGATATTTGAATTCACAGATTACATTGTCTGCCTCTGTTATCGACTGGAATCGGTATATTATCAGAGATATAGTGGCTCAGATGGATTACCAGAAAGGCTTTTTGGTTTTAATCAATGGTCAGGGGAACCTTTATGGGGGTAGCATGCTTTTTAGAGGAGCGGCCATTGATCACAAGGACTTGTCCTATTATCTGAATATTCAATTAAAGGGTATTGACTCTGCGATTATTGCTGAAGGACGTCCAGTTTTTGAACAATTGACAGCTGTTGTCGATGGGGATATGAATATGAAGAACTTAAGAAACCAGGGACTTCTTGTTGAAGCGCATCTAGCGGCTCCAGCGGGTGGAAGTATGAAGGCATCTTTACTACGATACCTGGCCCAATATGTGCCTCAACGTAAGCAGGTAGAGGACTTGATTCGTAAAGACGCGGATGTGACTTTAAGCAAGGCGCAGGCGCGTATTATCAGCATAACTCCTGAGAAGATATCGTCTGAGATTATCTTAAATACTTCTTCGCTAAATCTGAATCTAGACGTAAAATTTGACATTAATGTTGAGGGTGGAATTAGCGGATTGATGGGTTACTTGCATCAGTAAGATAGTTTGATTCCCCTCCCCACAATTTTGATGGGGGAGGGAATAAAAATAAGGGGGCATGTCATGTTTGTACGATTCCTATGGTGTTTAATGTTAGTTCTTGCCAGCGGGTGTACGGTCAAGGCTGTTGGGGATCCTAATCGACCTATCACCATTGAAGCCCATGTCACTATCGATATCAAAGGCTTGAAGGATACAGCGTCGAATATTGAAGATTATGTCAGCGGGAAGGAAGACAAGGTCCCTGTAGCGAAGAACTCTCAATCAAAATAATTTAAGATCTTATTTAAGGAGGATATATGTTGAAAAAAATGGTATGGATGATGGTGGTGATGGTGGCAATGGGTTCAAGCTTGGTCTTAGCTCATGGTAAGTATTCGATTAAGACGATGACACCGGCCGTTAGGGAGGCGTTGGATGCTCGTAAGGAGCGTTTTAGTGACTTACGCGCCCTGAAGGCTTCAGGTGCCATTGGTGAAAATAACCATGGTTATGTGGAAGCTTTAAAAAGCAGCGGGAAGGTTATTGCTGCCGCCGAGAATCATGATCGTAAGACGATTTATAAAACTATTGCCCAACAAAATGGATTAGAAGAAGCCTTGTCTACTATTGAAGCAGCCTTTGCCCAGGTTCAGGCGGATAAGGCCGAAAGCGGCGATAAGATTCAAACTGAAGATGGTCGCTGGATTTCTAAATAAAAGTTATTATCATGAATAAACCCCAAATACAAACTTGGTTATGGTCCTTGATCCTGATCGCCTTGGGAACAGGGGTATTGTTGCGATTTTGGGCCATCACTAACAATCAATTTTTCTTTTACGATGAAGGGATGTATTTAGGGTATAACCGCAAGTTCCTGGACTTGGTCGGGGCTAATCTTCCTAAGGATCTCAACGAGCTTTTCACCATCCTTGGCCTCATGTTTAAGACGGCCCTGACAACAGCTAAGGCGCTGTGGTTCTTTCTTCTTAATTTAAGGGTTTTTATTTTAGGACCAGAGGCCTGGTATTTTGCCCGTATTGTTTCTGCTGTGGCGGGAGTGGCTAGTGTTGCTTTAACCTATCTTTTTGCTCGTCGGTATTTTCAATCCCAAAGAGTTGCGCTGTTAAGTGCGGTTTTCTTAAGCCTTTTGCCGAGTCATGTGTTTTATTCGAGGCTGGGTATGCAGGAATCTTTGAGCACCTTGCTGTTTTTATCAGCGTTGTTTGTGTATTTGATTTATAGAACACAGAAGTGGAGTCCTGCTGTTGCAGCAACCCTTTTGGCCTGTGTATTTCTGACGAATTACCGAATGATTATTAGCCCTATCTTTTTAGTCGCTATTGACGTCTTTGAGTCTAGAAGAAATAAGGAGGTTATGGATTGGAAAAGGCTGACGATTGGGATTGGTGTTTTTGCCGTGATTGTTTTTGTGGTGGGGTCCTTATATGGCGGCATTAACCGTTATGTGACCTTCGGTTGGATGACGCATCAGGCCTCTGAGGCAGAAGGACAAAGAAGTTTGATGAATTTTCTATCCTATCCGACCTATGTCTTTTTGCTGGAAGGTTTCTTATTTGCGTTGATTTTCTGGTCGAATATTTATCTGGTGATGAAGAAACAATGGGGTTTGATTCTGCCGTTTTTATTAGTTTTGCTTCAGATGGCAGGGTTTTCTTTTGCGGCGGAGAAGGGGGCCCGATACCTTTGTGTGGTCCTTCCTCTGATGGCAGTGGCAGCGGCGGTGTCGGTAGATTATTGTTTAAATGTGTTTAATAAAAAAGCTTATATAGTCGGGGTGATTATATTGGCTTGTCTTATGATGACGATTGAATCCGTAAGGCTGGCAGGTGCTCAGACTAATTACGCGCAGGCCGTGGGCCTGATTCTAGGACATGATCCTCAGGCGGGGATTCTTTCTACTCAACCTTTGGTCGAGCAACTTTATGTTCCTCATGAGAATCAGGTTCAAGAATGTCCTAAGAATTTGTCAGACTTCATTGCGCTGTATGAAAAAGGTTATCGGTATTTAATTTTAGATCCTCAGGCCTATATTTCCTGGACCAAGGATGAACAGCGCTTTAGTCCTCCATTGATTGATTTCTTGCAAAATATTCATGATCATGTCAAGCCACTGGCCGTATTCAATCATCTAAGTCCGCTGTCATTGAAACGATTTGTTCTCGATCATAATCAAAATCTTTCTCAATCGTTGCGCTTCTTAAGGGTGGCCTCACAGGAAGGTTATGGGCAGATTCGTATTTATGATATAGGCCAATCGTTAACCTTTTTAAAGCAGCAGGCGATGGCGGCTTCGGCAAGGCAGTAGGAAAAATATAAATCTAAAGAGGCTGGCGTATAAACTTTTGTTATAATGCTTGTCATTACTTTCTAAATTATTAATCAAGGGGCCCTATGACTTACGAACAGTTTATTGGAAACATAGAGAATTTTGACGCTAACTATTCTAAGGATATTACACCGACTCACTATTTTGGTTTTCCGATAGCTCCGTTATTAGAAGCGGAACATAGGTTGATGGCTCCTAAAGAAAAGTCCGTAGCCTATTTTTCGATGGAGTATGGTTTGGCTCCTAGTATTTACAATTCCTTTAATCCTGGTAAACCTGTCAGCGAGAAGAATAAGTTTTATAATCATGAGGTTTTCTCAAATTATTGGCTTTCGGATTACGTATTTAAGATCAACATTGATAAGATGCTCGACATTCCCATTTACAGTGGAGGATTAGGGGTCTTAGCCGGTGATACTGTCAAAAGTATTTCGGATCTTGGTATTTCCGTATGTGCCTTGGGAATTTTATGGAATAAGGGATATTTTAAACAGAATTTTTGGTACAAGCATGGTCAGGTTCCTGAAGAGTTATATTGGGACCCCCATACCTATCCAGGACTTGTTCCCCTAAAGAATCGTGTTGTTATGAAAACCAAGGAAGGAGACCTAACCCTTCGTCTTTGGAAGTATTATGTTTATTCGTATGATAAGAAACATGTTGTTCCTTTAGTTTTATTGGATTCGAATCTTCCTGAGAATAATGAACATTTTAAATGTTTAACGGATCAGTTGTATCGCAGCGACGCGGTGTCCTGGCGCATTTTTCAGCGCTCCATTCTCGGTATTGGGGGGATGAAGGCTGTTGAAAATTTAAAATTAAATGTGAATACGTATCATCTTAATGAAGGGCATGCGGCTTTTGCCTTGGTTGAGAAATATATCAGTCTCAAGGATAAGACTAAGTTCGAAGTTGAGAAAAAGAAATTTGTTTATACCTGTCATACCCCGGTGGCGGCTGGGCATGATCGTTTTGGCATCCATGATATCGAAAATATCTTTCCTGATGATTATGTTGATGCCATGAAGAAGTTTGGTAAGGAAACAGCAGCGTCGGACAATGTTAATCTGACCCATATCTGTCTGGATAATTGCCGTCACACTAACGCGGTCGCCCAAAAGCATGGCGAAATTATGCGTCTGCAGTTTCCTGAGTTTGCCAAGGATATTGATGCGATTACCAACGGCATCCATCTTCACACCTGGCTTTCCGCAAGTTTTGCTGATTTATTTGATAAGTATTCTAAGACTTTCGGTGATTGGCGTCGTAATAATGAAAATTTAGCGAATGTCATGCAGCTGGCTTCAGACCCTGCGTTTAGAAAAGACCTGTTTGATGCGCATCAAGTGAACAAGCGGTCTTTCTTTAATGTTATCAAACCTTGGAAGTTGGAAGAAGATGTTTTGACTCTGTGCTGGGCTCGACGCATCACTGGCTACAAACGTCCGTCGCTGTTATTCCATCGCATTGAAGAGGTGTTGGATTTGGCGTACAAGGTGGGGCCTTTGCAGATTATCTTTGCCGGTAAGTCTCATCCCAATGACAATATTGGAGCCGCCCATATTCAGGATATTTTGACCCACATTGATCGTCTCAATGAGCATTACAAGGTGATCAAGGTTCTTATTTTAGAGAACTATGATACCTATTTTGGAAAGCTGTTAACGAATTCCGTCGACGTCTGGCTGAATAATCCCTTACCTCCTTTTGAAGCCTCTGGAACCAGCGGGATGAAGGCTATCCTCAATGGTGTCGTTCAAATGTCCACCTTAGATGGTTGGGTGGTGGAAGCCGAGAAGGATAATGTGGGTTGGATTTTTGGATATGAACATCACGGTAATGAAATCGGCAGTGAGTCTGATTTGCGTTTAGATGCGGATTCCGCGGCTTTAGTAAAGACATTAAAAGAAGCAACGACCATGTATTATCAAATGAATAAGGGTGGAACCATTGATATCCATAATCCGTGGATTGATAAGATGATCAACTGTATTCGTCGAGCAGCGTTCTTTAATACGCAAAGAATGGTAGAAGAGTACCGCAAAAAGATGTGGTCATGAAACAATATTTAAATCTCCTACAACATATCCTAGATCATGGTGAGAAAAAAGAGGATCGTACGGGAACAGGGACGATCTCGGTCTTTGGCTATCAAAGCAAGTATGATTTGCGGGAAGGTTTTCCTATTCT
Organism: Candidatus Omnitrophota bacterium; assembly: GCA_015233165.1. Taxonomy (GTDB): domain Bacteria; phylum Omnitrophota; class Gorgyraeia; order Zapsychrales; family Fredricksoniimonadaceae; genus JACQCF01. Next base: position 34,698 of record JADFYF010000004.1, on the reverse strand, counting down.
CACCACCAAGAAGGTTCTCTTTGATGCTGTTGTCTGGGAGCTGTTGTGGTTTCTGCGAGGCTCCACCAATATCAATGACGATCTAACCCAGCATACTCCTATTTGGAATGCCTGGGCGAGGGATAACGGCGATCTGGGCCCTATCTACGGTTATCAGTGGCGTCATTGGGAGAAGTTTGTATGGGATGAGGCCACAAAGGCGTATCGCAAAGACCATGTGGATCAGATTCAGCAGGCCATCGATACCATCAAGAAAAATCCAGATTCCAGGCGCATTATCGTGAGTGCCTGGAACGTGGGGGATATTGACCGGATGGCGTTGCCTCCGTGTCATGCTTTTTTTCAATTCTACGTTGTGAATGGACGCTTGGATTGTCAGCTGTATCAGCGTTCTGCCGACGTGGCCTTGGGAGTCCCTTTTAATATCGCAAGCTACGCACTGTTGATGACCATGGTGGCTTTGGAGTGCAATTTAACACCCGGCATTTTTACGCATACCTTAGGTGACGCGCATGTGTATTTGAATCATTTAGAGGGCGTGAGGGTGCAGCTGACACGTACGCCCAGCGTGCTGCCAACGTTAGAGATAGCTAAGAAAAAGGTTTTAGATTATCGTTTCGAAGACATAAAACTAGTCGGCTATCAACCAGCTGCCTTTATTAAATTTCCTATTGCTGTATAAATAATCTTTATCACTTCCAAGTTATAGAATTCAGATATGAAACCCTTCTCCATAGTAGTCGCCCTCGATGACAAGAACGGCATAGGCAAAAACAATAATCTAGCTTGGCGGCTGTCTGCTGATTTAAAACATTTTAAAGAACTCACAACCAAGGTCAGCGATCCTTTGAAACAGAATGCTCTTATCATGGGTCGAAAGACTTGGGATTCATTGCCCGAGAAATATAAACCCTTGCCGGGACGGCTCAATATTGTTTTAAGTCGCCAACAATCGCGACCTCTGTTTGTAGACGTTTTACTGTCTTCTAGTTTGGAAGATATTTTAAAAGATCTCAAGAAAAGAGGGGACATCGAATCCGTTTTTGTCATTGGTGGGGCCCAAATTTACAGTCAATCGATCCATCATCCTTCCTGCAGCAATTTATACATCACACAGGTCAAAGGCGACTTTATCTGTGACGCTTTCTTTCCCGCCATCCCTGATTCATTTAAGATTAAAGAAGAATCTTCGTGGCAAACAGAGGGGTCGATTCAGTATCGTTTCTGTCAGTATCAAAAGATTTAGGTTGGCCGTGGTCATGCAAAAATTAAATCCCATTTAAGAGGAGCATGAATGTTATGAATACCGTTCTTCTATTATTTATGTCGAATATTTTTATGACCTTCGCTTGGTATGGACATTTGAAATATGGTCACACCTGGCCGTTGTGGAAGGTGATCTTAGTGTCATGGGCGATCGCGCTGATTGAATACTGCCTGGCTGTTCCGGCCAATCGCTTAGGTTATGGTCAGTTCTCAGGATTTCAGCTGAAGATCATTCAAGAGGTTGTCACGCTCGTCGTGTTTATTGGATTTGCGATTATTTTCTTGAAGGAAAAATTAGCTTGGAATTATCTCGTGGCATTCGCCTTTCTCATTGTGGCCGCATTTTTTGCCTTTGCATTTAAGGCAACTGGATCAAGCACCTGATTGTTAAGACATCAGGGCCACCGAAAAATCCTTTTCAACAATTTCAACGTTCACTATCTGTTTTCAAAACTCATTGCTTGTACTCATGCTTGATTGTTAGAATCTCAACATGTTAATGAAGCCGTTGAATGGATTCCATATATGATATTAAAATCCGCTGAGAAAATTGGTGTAATTGTTTTAGGGGGATGGCAAACTCTCATCGACGGGGTGAGCCTTTTAATGCAGACTCTTTATTGGATTTTTATTGCCCCTTTTCGAGCCAATCCTGAACTTCGCAAGCCCATTGATTTTAAAGCCGTCTTGGGACAGATGGTTTTTATGGGGAGTGATTCTGTGATCATTGTTTTTTTTGTGACATTTTTTACGGGGATTGTTTTAGCAATGCAGTCGGCCCATCAGTTAAGCAAAATGGGTGGAACGATTTATGTGGCGAGTTTAGTGACGATTTCTCTGTGTCGTGAATTAGGCCCCGTGTTAACAGCCTTGGTGATTGCTGGACGTATCGGAGCGGCGATCACAGCGGAAATCAGCTCGATGAAGGTCAACGAGCAGATTGAGGCCTTAGATACGATGGCGATCAGTCCTGTTCGTTATTTGGTTGTTCCCAAATTCATAGCCTTATTTTTTATGTTACCTCTTTTGACAGTGATGGGAGATCTCTTTGGTATTATCGGAGGCTGGGTGATTGGCATTTTTAATCTCCAGATTAACTCTGGTCTGTATTTGGAAATCGCATTTAAATTTTTAACGTTGAAGGATGTGTATTCAGGTTTATCCAAGGCTTTTATTTTCGCTGTGATCATTACCATGGTCGGTGTTTATCAGGGGCTAAAAGCCCAGGGTGGCGCTGTGGGGGTTGGTCAAGCGACAACCAGAAGTGTGGTGATTAGTTTCATTTTAGTCATCCTAGCCGACTGCCTGGTGACGGGAATTTATTTTTGTTCGGGGTTTTAATATGAATATGGAACACGACAGCGTCCTTAGGATTCGACAATTATCAAAAGTTTACAATGGCCGTCAGGTGTTAAGTGACGTCTCATTTGAGATTAAGCGTGGAGAAGTGTTTGTCATCATGGGCGGCTCAGGCTGCGGTAAGAGTACTCTTTTAAGGATCATGGCAGGAAGCATTGCTCCAAGCAGTGGAGAAATTATTTTTGATGGAAAGAATATTGGTTCAATCTCTGGGGATGACAAAGATAAAATTAAAAAGAAATTTGGGATGAGTTTTCAATCCGCAGCCCTTTTAGATTCTTTAACCGTCGAGGAGAATGTCAGTTTGCCTATTAAAGAACATACCCGCCTGGATCGTGAAGTGATTCATATCATTACGGCGATGAAATTAAAATTAGTGGGATTGCAAGGTTTCGAAAATTATATGCCTAGCGAACTCTCAGGAGGAATGAAAAAACGCGCGGGGCTAGCTCGGGCGATTGCCCTGGATCCAGAAATTGTTTTTTATGATGAGCCCACGGCTGGTTTGGATCCGGTCGTTTGCGCGGTTGTCGACCAGCTTATTCTTGATCTCACTAAAAAGTTGAAAATCACCTCCGTTGTTGTGACTCATAATATGGAAAGCGTATTTCGCATCGCAGATAGGATTGCGATGTTATATAAGGGTAAGGTTCTGCAGGTCGGTACTGTTGAAGAAATTAGAAATTCAAGCAACCCTATTGTTCAGCAGTTTATTAAAGGTGATATTGAAGGTCCGATCCAGATGGACGATAAACTTAGTGAAGCTATGTGTTAACCTCGAGGTTGAATATGAAATTAAACAATGAAACAAAGGTAGGATTGATGATCGTTTCTTCCCTCGTTATTTTATTGGGAATCACGATTAAGGCAGGGAATTTTAATTTGAAGAAGGATGGTTATCGGATCAATACTGTCTTTACGGATATTGATGGCATTAAATTAAATTCACCGGTGATGTTTAATGGTCTGGAAGTAGGGCGCGTTGAAAGCATCAATATTCAAGAGGAGGCCAATCAAACACGCATGGTTTTGACATTATGGATTGGATCTAAAATTCATCTGCATGAGGGAACAAAGGTTTTTATTAAAAATCTTGGATTTATGGGCGAGAAATATATTGCCTTGGTTGCCTTGGATAGCCGCCTTCCTCTTTTGAATAATGGGGCGATGATTCAAGGACAGTCTCCGGTTGATTTTAACCAGATTCTAAGTAGCGGACAGGAATTGATGGGCCACTTAAATGGGATCACAACCAACGTGGAGGAGCGTTTAAAGAAGAATCAAAAGAATATCGACGAGATGATGACAAATTTCAATACGACATCTAGAAACATTAAAAATACGACGGCCAATTTAAACGAAATGAGCGCGGACTTAAAGGGACATCCGTGGAAATTATTTTTTAAAGGACCTTCAGGTAAATAAAGGGGGGAAGAAATGAGACGTTATTTATTAGCTGGGATAATATTTATGGTCTCTGTTTCGTTTCTTGGACAGACGAGTTATGCCCAAGGTCAAACAGAAGAACCTGTGGGACGTATTTCTATTTCAGGGGCCTGGGCGCTGTATCCTATGGCTGTCAAATGGGCTGAAGAATTTCAAAAGGTCTATCCTGGGGTGAAGATCGATATCTCCGCTGGTGGAGCGGGCAAAGGGATCACAGATGCTTTATCCAAGGTGGTGGATCTGGGAATGGTATCTCGTGAGATTAATCCTCAAGAAGTCCAAAAGGGAATTTGGTCTGTTTCTGTGACGAAGGATGCGGTTGTCGCCACCATCAACGCTAACAATCCTTCTCTTAAAGATATCCTGGCTAAGGGTATCACAAAGGAAACTTTTAAAGATATTTTTGTAACGGGAAAGATTAAAACATGGGGACAGGCTCTTAAGACGGATGCCTCTGGAGTGATTAATGTTTATACGCGTTCGGATGCCTGTGGAGCTGCAGAAACCTGGGCTAAGTATTTAGGAACGAAGCAGGAGGAGTTGATGGGAATTGGTGTTTATGGAGACCCAGGGGTGGCTGAGGCCGTCAAAAGTGATTTATTGGCGATTGGTTTTAATAATATCAATTTTGCCTATGATTCAAAAACGAAGGCTCAGGTTGAAGGAATTCGGGTAGTCCCTATTGATGTTAATGGGGATGGGCTTATCAAATTGGATGAGAATGTTTATAAGGATTTAGATACGATGACAGCAGCTATTGCCCAGGGAAGATATCCATCACCACCAGCGAGGGAACTTTACATGGTTTCTAATGGTAAACCAGAAAAAAAAGAAGTTCTCCTGTTCTTAAAGTGGGTGCTGAGCGATGGTCAGAAGTATGTTCCCCAAACAGGATTTATTAAGGTTTCAGAGGAAAGAATCAAGGAAGACTTACAAAAACTTAAAGGAAATTAATGATTAAGAACAGAACTCCTTTTCCTGGTCGACGTCTCTTTGCAGATCGATTTTCTGAAAAGATTCTGCATGGAGTCGTGATTGTATCGGGGCTGATTCTTATTTTGATCACCTTCGCCCTGTATTATCGCTCCAGACCTGTTTTGGCGTTGCAATCGTTTCCCAGTCTTTTATTATCTCAAGGGTGGCATCCTTCTCGAGGAGAATTTGGATTTCTACCGTTTATCGCTGGAACGCTTTGGGTGACAGGGGTGGCCATGGTCATTGCCATGCCTATCTGCCTGTTAACATCCATTTATCTAGTGGAGTATTCCTCTAAGACGCTAAGAGAATGGATTAATCCTTTTATTGATATCTTGGCAGGCATTCCCTCGGTGGTGTATGGGATTTGGGGATTGCTGATTATTGTCCCGTTTATTAAAGGATACCTAGCTCCCTTATTTGGCATTTCATCCTCGGGGTATTGTGTTTTAGCTGGAGGAATGGTCCTGGCGGTCATGGTTGTTCCAGTCGTCATACACATCTCTATGGAGGTTTTAAAGACGGTGCCCAATGAATTAAGGGACGCCTCCATGTCCTTAGGTGCAACCAAGTGGCAGACGGTTAAGCATGTTGTGATGCGACGCGCCATGCCAGGGATCGTCGCGGCGATGGTTTTAGGGCTATCGCGGGCTTTTGGAGAAACAATTGCGGTGTTGATGGTAGTTGGAAATTTGGCCAGAGTTCCTAAGTCTGTTTTTGATCCAGGGTATCCTTTACCTGCCTTGATTGCCAATAATTATGGGGAGATGCTTTCCATTCCTTTATATGATTCCGCTCTTCTGTTTGCTGCCTTACTTTTACTTTTAGTTGTTCTCTATTTTAATATTGTCTCAAGGATGATTCTTAGTGGTACAAGGTGGAGTCATTATTACTATGCATAAACATGCTATTGAAGAGAACGTCTTTAGGGTTTTGATGATCGCATCGACGCTGTTGATTCTCTCTGTTCTTTTGCTTATTTTAGGGACGATTGTGATTAAGGGCCTGCCATACCTAAGCTGGTCGATGATTACCCAAGCCCCTAAGAGTGGGTATTATCTTGGGAAGGATGGAGGAATTCTTAATTCGATTCTTGGCTCTCTTTATTTGACGGGCGGGGCAACGATCATGGCCTTGATGGTGAGTTTGCCAGTGACCCTTTATCTGAATGTCTATGCCAAGAAGAAATCGCGGTTGGTTTATATGACACGTTTTGCTTTTGATGTGATGTGGGGAATTCCATCCATTGTTTATGGTGCCTTTGGATTTACCCTCATGCTGTTCTTTGGGCTTAAGGCATCGCTGTTAGCCGGGATGATTACAGTCGCATTTTTAATCTTGCCTGTGATGACGCGTTCCATGGACGAGGTGATCCGCATGGTGCCGCCGCCGCTTTTAGAGGCGTCCTATGCTCTGGGAGCCACTCGTTTTGAGACAGCCTTTAAGGTCGTTGTCCGTCAGGTTATGCCGGGTATTTCAACGGCTGTATTAATTGCTTTCGGTCGAGGAATTGGTGATGCCGCTTCTTTAATATTCACGGCAGGCTTTACAGATTCCATTCCCACGTCCTTGTTGCAACCGGTAGCGACCTTACCTTTGACCATCTTTTTTCAACTTACCTTTGACCATCCCTGAAGTGCGAGGAAGGGCTTATGCGGCGGCGCTTATTTTAACCGTTATCATTTTAGCTATCAGCGTTGCTTCACGTTTTTTAACGAAGCGCTTTACGCGAAATATTGTGAGGTAATCCACTATGGAATCCAAGGCACACATCAGTATCCAGAATTTAAACATTTATTATGGCAAAGATCACGCGTTAAAGGATATTAACGTCGAGATTCCTAAAAAGAAAATAACAGTGATTATCGGCCCTTCCGGTTGCGGGAAATCAACGCTGTTGAAATCCTTTAACCGTCTTTTGGATTCGGTGGATAATGTCAAGATTACCGGTAAGGTCCTAGTCGATGGTGAAGATATTTATGATCCCAAGGCCGAGGTGACGCACATCAGAAAGAAGATGGGACTACTATCTCAAAAACCCTATCCTTTACCAATGTCTATTTATGACAATATCGCCTATGGTCCACGGATTCATGAAGAAAGAAATAAAAAGAAAATTGATAAGATTGTGGAGCATTTCTTAAGAACAGCCAGCCTTTGGGATGAAGTTAAAGATAAGCTTCATTCGCCAGCATCCCAACTGTCTGTCGGTCAGCAACAGCGTCTATGTTTGGCTCGGGGTTTAGCTGTGGGGCCAGAAATTATTTTAGGGGATGAACCTACCTCAGCCTTAGATCCCAGGTCTAGTCAGAATATTGAGGCCCGTTTTCAGGAATTAAAGCAGCAGTACACGATTGTTGTTGTGACGCATATTCTTCGTCAGGCCAAGCGCCTGGCTGATTATGTTTTATTTTTATATGGTGGCCGTTTAATTGAATATGGTCCAGCTCATGAAGTTCTTGAGAATCCCAAAGAAGCAATGACGAAGGAATATATTCAGGGAGTGATTAGTTGAAACGAATGTTACATTGGCCCGTCTTTAGGCCACACAACATTATCATGGTCGCTGTTTCTGTCGTTCTTGGAATTCTGTTCCTGTGCGGTTCCTATGTTCGTGTCTTTGAAAATGGTGAACTGAACACCTTGGATATGCGTTTTCGTCTGCGCCCATCGATTCCTGTCACCGATAAGATAGCCATTGTGGAAATAGGGGATGACACGATTCAGAAGCTAGGAAGATTTCCTTTGGATCGACGCTATCACGCCTTACTTGTTAAAGCTCTCTCAGAGTATGGCGCACGGGCTGTTTTGTTTGATGTTTTCTTTTCAGAACCAGATAAGAACGATCAGGAGTTCGATGGGGCTATTCAGAAGGCCAACAATGTTTATTTGCCGTATGTGTTTGATCTTAGAAATAGTGAAAAGCCAGGACTTCTTCAGGCCAAGGGCTATGAAGCCAAGAGTTTAGAATATTTTCAGAAATCAGCAGCTGGGGCAGGACATATTAACGTGATTCCAGATTCAGACGGTAAATATCGAAGAGTTCCTCTGCTCATTCAATATAATGGAGCTCTTCACCCTTATCTTTCTTTTCATTTAATTTCCGATTATTTAGGGGTTGAGGCGAAGGATATTCACGTTAAACCGGGACAATACATTCAATGGGGGCCTAAGGTTCGTATTCCCTTAGATGAGCAGTCTAATATGATTGTCAATTACGCAGGGCCATGGGGGAAGTATTATCAGCATTATTCCTATGTGGATATTCTTCGTTCCTATGCTTCCTTGCAATCCAAGGAAAAACCGCTTCTGGATTTGAATGTCTTTCGTAATAAGATTTGTGTGGTTGGATTAACAGCGACGGGAACAACGGATTTGCATCCTAATCCATTTTCTTCTCTGTATCCGGCTTTATCCATCCACGCAGACTTGATGAATTCTATTTTAAACAATCAGTTTATACACCGGGCCTCTAGAAAGGTGAATCTTGTCATTTTATTCTTATTAGGGGCGTTGATTGTGTGGGGTGTTGTGACAACCAAACCGTTCAAGGCGTTTTTGATATTTACAGGGGTTTTCTTTGTATTTGGCCTCACAGGATTTTTATTATTTGCCCTGGGGGGGCTGTGGATTGATGTGTTTTATCCGTTATTGGCATTGGCGGGTATTTATCTGACGGCGGCATTGATGATGTCCGTTAGGCAGTGGAAAAAGAAATTATTTTTAGATAATGAACTTCAGATAGCCAAGACCATTCAACAAAGTTTTCTGCCTAAATCGGTGCCTGTCATTTCAGGATTGGATGTGGCCGCCCTTTTGCATAGTGCTAGAGATGTGGGCGGGGATCTCTATGATTTCTATGCCTTTGACCGCAATCGCCTGGGGGTTATGATTGGAGATGTTTCGGGAAAGGGGATTCCAGCGAGTCTTTTTATGACGACGGTTTCAGGGTTGTTTAAATTTCTAGCCATCCCAGAGACCTTGCCGCAGGATGCTTTGCATAGTTTAAACGTCAAACTGACTCAAACGTCGTCTAACAACTTATTCGTCACCATGTTTTATGCCATATTCGATATGAATCAAAGAGTTATGTCCTATGCGAATGGAGGCCATCCTCCGGTGATGTATTTCTCTAAAAAAGATCCCGTTCGGTTCTTGGATGTGGAGGATGGGTATCCTTTAGGCGTCTTGGAAGGTTCTTATTCAGGAAATCAGGTTCAATTTTCTGTAGGGGATGTTTTTGTCTTTTTTACAGACGGGGTGACAGAAGCCAGAGATTTGAAAACAAAGATGTATGGGAATGAAAGGTTTGCCTCTGTCGTCGATAAGAACAGGGATGCCTCTGCCAAGGATTTGTTAGCGGCTATTGAAACCGATGTCAGGACATTTGAACCGGAATATAAACAGTCCGATGACATTACCTGCATTGTTTTAAAAATTACTTAAAACTGAAAGGAGAGTTTTACGTGCGTATTTCAGAATCTATGCCTTCTCGAGTGGAGCGAGTGGATGAATTTGTATCTTCGCTGTTAACTAGAATTTCACCATGGTCTTCAGATAAGAAGACGATCTTCAATATTCAACTCGCTTTACATGAAGCCCTTGTTAATGCTGTTAAACACGGTAATCAAATGAATGATGGTCTATCTGTCTTGGTAGACATCTCAAAGGAGAATAATCAACTGACCATGCAGGTCACGGATCAAGGAGAGGGGTTTGATCATACGCTGATTCCAGACCCTATTACTCCTGAGAATCTTGAGAAGTTAAACGGTCGAGGGATATTCTTAATTCAAAACGCTATGGACAAGGTCGAGTTTTCTGACCAAGGCAGAACAATTAAAATGATAAAGTTCCTGAAAGGAGAGAGCAAATGAAGATATTAATTAATACCGTCGAAGATGTTTCCGTCGTTATCTTAGAAGGAGAACTGAATGTCGATGATTCCATCAAGTTGAGGGAATCCTTCTTGAGAATTCTAAAAGAGGGGGCCACCGAGGTGATGGTTGATTTTGAAAAAGTTTCTTTTATTGGCAGTGCTGGTTTGGCGACCTTGATTGAAATGATGCAACTGCTTCGAAAAGCAGGCGGCAAACTCGGCTGTTGCAATATTAATGATAACATCCGAGGTTTATTTGAGATAACCAAGGTTCATAAACTGATCAATATCTATGAGAGTCGCGCTATGGCGCTGAGAGATTTCTAATAAGCGCTATGCAGGCTTTTCTTCTTCTATTGATGTTGGTTTTGTCTTCCTGTGCTCCCGTTGGTAATTTGCATCAGGCCCTGGCTATTAAGGCCTATTCTGATGATAAGGATACGCAGGCACGTTTTGTTGAAAGGTATGATCAGAAGATCGACCTTCTGTTGAAGAAGGTTTCTTTAGGGGAAGATTTTGTCAAAATATACCCTAATGGGAAGGATCTTATTTCTGAGTTTGGTCAACCTGTTCTTGTGGATTCTTATAGAGAGAATGGTCAAGACAAGGAACGTTGGCTTTACCGCTACCAGACACGCTATTTTGATGTTCCTAAGGTCTATTTTGTTCTTGAAAAGGGGAAGGTTGTTTATTGGTATTCATCAGGTATTCAGAAAAATACATCATAGAAGTTCAGGAGAACAATGACTGACAATATCAAGCGGATTGAACAAGAGGCGCAGCTTTCTTTAGAAAAGAAAGATTATGAGAAGGCGTTAAAGTTATTCTCTGAAGCGGGAGGCTCTTATCAAGACATTGGACAGCATCAGCAAGCCGCGGTCTGTTTTGCTTCAGCGGCTGGTTGTTATGAAGCCAAGGCCGGAGCTCAATCGCTTTTTTATTATGCGTCTAGCTATTACTCTAAGGCGGCCAAGGAGGCTGAAATTTCAGGGGATTTTGAATATGCCAGCATGCTTTATAAGCACGCAGGGATTTGTTATGAACGGGATTTGGAGTTTGTAGGCTTTTCAGAATGTTTTTTCCTTTCTAAAGAGTGTTATCGAAAATCCTTGGTATCGAATTTATTTAATAAAAAGAATTTCTCTAACAATATCTCAATTCTGCTTAGAATTGATTACAAGGATGTTATTAAATCTATTATTCTATGGTTATCTTTGTTTTTTTCTTCTCTATTATGGGGGCATGGCGAACGTCCTATGCGAACGGTCGGATTTGGATGCTTTTTAGTCTTTTTATTCGCTCTCATTTATACGCAAGGTCAATTTATTGCTGGTCAAGATATCCATAAACCTCATTTGCTGGAATCACTGTATTTTAGTCTTGTGACCATTATGCATATTGGTTACTGGGATATTAAACCGATTGGACTTAATCATGGGGCTGCTATTTTAGAGGCATTTGCAGGTGTTTTTATCTTGCCACTGTTCTTAACAGCCCTTTGCCGTAAATATTTAAGGTTTTAGAGATCACATTTTCAACATTTCTATGTTTGTGTAGGAATTGACCCATGTTTTTTTTAAAAAAACGAGCATTGATTAAATATGATGAGACAAACCCTTATCTAGGTGCGGCTGTTCGGATTCATTGTTTTTACGATTCCAAGATAGATATTTCCCCCATCATTAAGCAATGTTGGGAAAAGGTTGGGCAGGTTCAATTACACATGAATGTGTATGCCAGAACCCTGGAGGGAGATCTCAGTAAGCTTAATGCCAATGGCTTTGAGGGGGTCGCTGTTAATCAAGATGTCTTTCATGTGATCAAGGAATCGATCGAATATTCCCAATTGACCAAGGGAGCCTTTGATATTACAACCTATCCACTGGTGGAATTGTGGAAAAAAGCAGGTCAGCAGGGTAAGCTTCCGGATGAAGAGTCATTAAGATCGGCTCGGGATAAGGTGGGATATCAGAATTTAGAACTTAAGAAGCCTAATCGGGTGTATTTCAAGAAAAAAGGGATGAAGGTGGATTTAGGATCACCTGCTTCCGGATTTGTTTGTGATGCCATTGCTCAAATATTCGATAAATATAAAATTAAACATTATTTGGTGGATGGTGGTGGGGAGATTTTTTGCAAAGGGGAAGATCAAGGGCCTAAGCCTTGGATTATTGGGATTCAGGATCCCTTTGATAAAGATAAGCTCTATGGAGTTATCAAGTTAAAAAATAAGGGTGTCTCCACGTCTGGCAATTATGAGAAATTTTATACGATCGGGAAGGAAAAATTTTCCCATATTATTGATCCTAGAAGCGGTTATCCTCAAAAAGGAGCCGTGAGTATCACCGTGATTGCCCAAACGACCCAAAAAGCCAATGAATTATCAACCGCATTATCTGTTTTAGGTGGTCAAAAAGGAATTGAGTTGGCTAATTCTTTAAAAAATGTTGAAGCGTTCGTCATTGAACAGAAGGAGGGTGAGGTTTTTTATTATCAAACTAAAGGTTTTTGCTGTATTCGTTCTGTTTAGGAATGTGGGCATTTTATTTCGCTTGTTTTTATTATTTTATCTGATAATATTTTCCCACTTAATTAATCCTTTCAGGGTATTGAATGTATGCCTGCATTTGTTAGACATAACGATTACTTAACGACCGCAGAAGCCTCAAAATTCCTCAATGTTACACGTTTTACAATTTTAAATTGGATCAAAGAAGGTAAGCTACAATCCGCTTCAACCTTTGGTGGGCATCAACGTATTCCCAGGGCTGTTGTTTTATCGGCTTTAAAGCAGATTCAAACAACCAAGCGTATCAAAATAGCCCCCCCCCAGAAGAAAACGGATACGGTTGTCAATTGCTGGGAGTCTGAAGAAATTACGTCCTGTGGAACGCATAATTGTAATAAGTGTCTTGTTTTTAAGAAGAAGTTGAATCGTTGTTTTTTAGCTATTGGATCGTATGGTTCATTAAAACGTGAGTGCGCCCATGATTGTTTAAATTGTTCGTATTTAGCTAATCATTATCCTCAAGAAAAAAAAGCGATGCAACGCATGATGCTTAAAGGAAATGCTAAATTTCAGAATCATGGAACAAATAAAAAATCTGTTCAGGGTTTATTGAAAAAAGTTTTTTACAATTCTGGCCGTTTAGTAGGTTCCATTAAGAAACAATTCTAAAGCAGCGTTTTTTCATTCCTCGTCGGTAATTCTTCGTTTACATATTCAACAATCCTCAAAAATAAATTCAACATTTTCAACTTTCCTTACAGCAGCTTCATATTTTTTGTTTTTTTCTTGACCCATTGATAGAATTCATTCACTTACAAATCAATTGGGAATATTTAAAGAGCATGTCCTACTTCATCCGACACAACGATTATTTAACAACGGCCCAAGCCTCCAAATTTCTTAATGTGACACGTTTTACGGTTCTCAATTGGATCAAGGAAGGTAAGCTTCAATCCGCTTCAACTCTTGGGGGACATCAAAGAATTCCTAAGACTGTTGTTTTATCCGCTCTTAAACAAATCAAATCAACGAATACTCTAAAACCTGTTACTACAGAAACGACTAAAACCGTTTCTGTTAATTGTTGGGAGTCCAACGAAATCACTTCCTGCGGAACGCATGATTGCAATAAGTGCATTGTTTTTAAGAAGAAAATGAATTTATGTTTCTTAGCGGTTGAACAGTACGGGTCTTTAAAGCGTGAGTGCCCTGGGGATTGTTTAAGCTGTGATTATTTGGCCAAACACCATCCTCAGGAAAAGAAATTCATGAAGCGTCAGCAAGAGATAGCGGCTACTGACAATGAAGCAGAGACACAAGACAATGAAGTGAGTGTCAATGGAATCTTAAAGAAGGTTTTTTATAATTCCGGACGACTGGTGGCGAAAATCGGGCAGTTGTCTAATCCGCCAGCCCCTAAAAAATATTATAAACGCGACGTTAAAAAAACAAGGAAAGGATAAGTTCTATGGCACATATTATTGGCGGTATTATCGCTGCAGTTTTAGGAGTCTTCGGGATTATTGGTTGGTGGGATAATTTTGGTGATTTTTTACGAGGTTCTATTCCGCTGTTTCTTTTGATCGGCGGGTTAATTGCGTTGAATACGGGATTTAAACACTTGAATAAAGGTAAGAAGTAACCAACGAGGCTGATTTATGATTGGAAATAGCGAAAAATGTCTTGATCCTTGGGCCGGCTTTTTAATCATCTTCGTCGTCTGTATTGTTATTTTACTTGGTATTTTTTGGGAATTTCGAGAGGGTGGCAGTTCTAAGCATCATAAAACGCATATGAAAAGAGCGGTCACGGTTCAGGCTCCTCCTGAGGCTAATACAGCTGTTAATGTTCAGGGAGCCAATGGAGCAACAGAGCCAAACCCGGTATCAACATTTTAGTTTTGATTTAATGTCATTCCCGCGAAGGCGGGAATCTAGAAGTTTAGCCAACCCTGCCTGCCGGCAGGCCTGGATCCCCGACTAAAGCATTCGGGGATGACACAGGAAAAATAGGTCGAAAGTTATGGAAAACACAGACGAAGGATTTTGCAGAAAACCTCTAGGACCCTGGATCGCTGGATTAGTTGTGACCACGGTGATGTTTGTTTTCTGGATTGTCATGAAGAAGGAAGAGATTATCAAGGGGGCAGAGCACGAATCTTTGAATAAACCTCTTCCACCGAAGATGAGTGAACCCAGATTCCCCGGTGCGGTGACGCAGGCGGCGTATCAGCCTAATCTTCAACCCGCTGCTATTACCAAGGCAACACCTAACGGCGGTATGCAGCTTGTGGCGGGAACAATGAATGCGAATATTACAGACAGCCGGTTTCAGAATAACTTAAAAGATGCTGTGAACATGATTTTGCCTTCCGTTTGCGATATTCATGCCAGTCGTCTGCCTCAAGCACCTGTTAATCAGAATGTGAATCCGGATAATTTCCAATTTGTGCCCCCCTTTAAAGGAACCATTGATAAATTTGTCGACAACAAAGGTTTTGAGAATGTAGGCGCTGGTATTTTTGTGGATGATCGTGGATATGTGCTGACGAATTATCATGTGACTAGGGATGCGACAGATGTTGTTGTCACGATTTGGAACGGGGGAGGTACGACCACAGATCTTCGTGCAGATATTATTGCCAGCGAGCCTTCGATGGATTTGGCTCTCCTAAAGGTTAGGGCCGATGGTCCGTTTCCTGAAGTGAGGATAGGGGATTCGAGTTTTACTCAGATTGGTGATTATGTCGTCGCTGTGGGAAGCCCTTTTGGCATTGAACAGACGGTGACCAGTGGAATTATCAGCGGTATCCGCAAGTCCATTATGATTGAAAACGTACGCTACGAGAACCTTTTCCAGACGGATGCGCCGATTAACCATGGATCTTCCGGTGGTCCTTTAGTGAATTTAAAAGGAGAGGTGATCGGGATCAATACAGCCATTTATGCTCCGACGGGGGTTTTTAGCGGTACAGGTTTTGCCATTCCTATTAATGATTGCAAGAATTTCCTATCCCAGGCTTTAAAGAAAAATTTTGCGGTACCTTTAGATCAAAGAGGATTAGTGATGCAACCACTACCTCCAACGAATTTCGTGCCTGATGCGCCCGCCCCTGTCCATTTTGGTCTTGAAGTGATGCCTATCAATGATGTGATCGCCAAGCAATTCAATATTCAACCCGGCGATGGGGTTTTAGTGAATCGTGTCATGGACGAGTTGCCGGCTAGTTTAGCGGGGATTAAAAGAGGGGATATCATTACCGGTATCGCCGGAGTTCGTATTTCTTCCGCCGAGGATATGAGAGCTGTTGTTTCTCATTTTCACGCGGGGGACAATGTGAATATACACATCTTAAGAAATGGTCAAATTAACGAACTCTTAGTGAGGCTCATGTAATGAAAACGCACAACCATTCCCACCATACAAGTCATTCTAACAATAGCGGCTCGAAACTAGGAAATTTCGCGCGTAAAGAACCCATCCTATTAATTGGCATGATTCTTTTTTTAGTCATCGCTGTTTGCTGGATCATGTCTTCTTTAGAAATGTGGCCGGAAAAGGTGGAAGCTAAACCGACGGGCGCCATGGCCTTTGAACCAGGCGACAGCATGACCTGGATCGGTATGGAGGTTATCCCTGTTAATCGTAGTCTTCGTAAAGATTTTAAGCTGTCACGAAAAGTCAAAGGTATGTTTGTTCTCAATGAAGGACGGGATATCGCCAAGAAGTATGGGGTTAAGACAGGGGATGTCATTGTTTCTATAGGCCGTAAACCTGTCAACAGTATTACAAGCTTCGTCGATGTGGCTAATAATGTCAAATATATGGATGGAATCCTCCTCGAGATTTACCGGGATAAGAAGGTGACCTATTTAACGATTCCCTTTGAGTATCAATACGGCCCTTTGATGGGACCTAATAAAGGAAGCTGGCAGATGGGTTCCCCCATTGTTGGACCAGCCTTTCCTTACGGTCCAATTTTCAGTGGAAATAACACGACGAATAACGCAAACAATACCAGGACTTTTTAAAAGGCATCAAAAAACCTAAAGGACAATCCTATGGCTATCAAAAAAGCAAGACCAACAGAAGATTTCAGCGTGCGTTTAAAGAATATTGATTTAAATGCCTATTTTATTTTTGGTGCCATTGTTCTTGTCTTTTTAGCGGGACTCTATGCCATTTTTTCTCCAGCCAATCAAGCGCCTAAAGGCAATCCAGCCTGCGGAAAAATTGTGATTGCTGCTGATGGATCAAGCTTGAGGGCTAATGTAGCTCCTACCTTACAGGATGCTGTTTATTTCTTAGTCGTTGATCCTTTGTCAGGGAAACTGGTTGAGGCGGTCAAGAATCCCTATCGTGGTCTAGAACCCAACGCACAGATTGCTTATTTAATTGCTGGTAAGGGAGAAGAGGCTGTTATCGTCGGTAATATTGATCAACAGTGCTATAACATTCTCATGCAGTTTGGTATTCGCACCTTTGGAGGCTATACAGGACAGGCTAAAAAAGTGATCACCCTTTATCGTCAAGCCAAGATATCTTCAACGCCTACTCCTGACACTATTCCAAATCCAACTCCAGTACAACCGGTGCAAACACAACCCGCAGGATGGGCTGTTCAGATGCCGCCACAGGCACAAGGAGCCGCCTGGGGTATGGCACCGACGTATATGGGACCAGTTTATCCCATGTTGCAGGGTCGTGGAAATTATTGTCCCTTGCCTGCTCAGAATTTAGGGCAGGTGGCTTTAGGATTACCTGATGCGGATACTTTAAGAAGAACGAATCCGACAACCCAGATTGCTTTTAATGGACAACAAGGCCTTTGTCCTCTTCCAACTCAGGCCGCCGCTGTTATGCCTCAGCAACAGCAAGGCAACATTACCTGGGAGCTGGCCGCTGCGCAGCAACAGGCGGCATTGGCGCAGCAAGCTGTTGCGCAGCAACAAGCGGCATTGGCCCAGCAAGCAGCCGCTCAACAGCAGGCAGCCATGAATCAGCAAGCAGCGATGAATCAACAAGCGGCATTAGCTCAGCAAGCCGCCATCGCCCAGCAACAGGCTGCTTTAGCGCAACAAGCGGTTACCAATGTTCCTTATGCACCCGTACAATATATTCCCGTCGGTGGAGCACAAGGTTATAGTCCGCCTAGTCAATACCCAGCCTCTCAATATCCTCAAGCGAATATGAATAATGGGCAAGGATTTTCACCGATTGCGGCTCAGATGCCTATCAGTAATGCGCCGCCTATTTCTAGTACCGCGACTATGCCGCATGCCTTTCGAGGGAACTGCGTCAGCTGTCATCAGATTATAGATACACCGACAACAACTCAGAATGCCCAAGCGGCGGCTGCTAATAATCAAATGATGTGGAACAATAACATGGCTCAGGATCAGAATCCATTGCGTGTTGGTGTTGGCAGAAGAGCCGTTAGGTAAAAAAGGAGAATCATATGGAACCGATTTGCTTGTTTGGATTAGTAGGGGTTCTTGGGGTAGCAGCTGCTGTTGGGATGGTCTGCTCAGGTCTTAATAAGAACTGTTCAAAATTAGAAAAATGTGGATGCGCAACGAAAGGTAGTAGTACAGGGATAGGTATCGACGATAAAAAGGAAAAATAAGGAAAGGTGATTTATGGCAAAAACGGTGATTTGTAATTTATGTAATGGTCAGATGCAGCTGTATTCAGGGCCTCGTTTTAGTAGAAAACTCGGAGGCTTTCTCGTCATAGGTGGTATCTTCGCGATTTTCTTTTGGATCGGTCCTGTTTTAGGAATTCCGCTTTTGTTGATGGGATTGTACATGATGGGTGCCAAAAGACAGTTATGGGTCTGTAAAGAATGCAATACAGCGATGGAACGTGTAGAACTTGAACCTGTTGAACAACCTGAAGTGGCCCAAAAAAAAGCGGAGTAACCCATTGTGCTTGAGCAATTGGATGACTATAAAAAGAGAAATAGGCAAAAATTCCTTCTTATCTTGGTACTCTCCATTTTGGGGTTGTTTTGCATTGCCGCGCTTATGCACATCGGCGCTGGTGATGCGGAATGGGCGGGGATGACGGTGAGTAATCTGACTCCGACAATTGCTATGGAATTCAATGTCCCTAAGGATGAAAAGGGTGTTGTTGTCAATTGGTGTGAGGACTCCTCGTATAGCTCTGGACTGCGTGGGGGAGATTTGTTAAAGGCTATTAATAATAAGAAGGTAAAAAATATTTCTGAATTTTTAAAAGCAACCAAGGGGATCACCTTGGATAAGGGGGCTCTTTTAGATGTCATGCGCAATGGACAGCCTTTGTATCTGACTTTAAAAGATAAAAAGAATCTTCATGATGATTTTAAGAAAATGCTCGGGGCTGGGATTGCAGATACCCCCGTGACTCATGCTCCAGCCGTGACGGGTGGTCATATGAGCCCCATTGCTTTGGATATGAGAATGGGAAGCCGTCCTCAACAAATAGCCTTTGGTAACCGTCTTCCTGGAGAAACAGCAGAGACCGGCGTTGGGATGGGTGGACCTAGCGTTAATATGGCACCACAGGCGAGTCAACTTCCAACTCCTAAGGAACAAGGAGCCGCTCAAAAGGAACTGGTCGAGGGACATTGGCTGGGAATGGAAGTCATCCCCCTGGTTCCAGAACTAGCTAAAGAATTTAATATTGACCCTAAAACAAAGGGGATTCTCGTCGATGAAATATCGTTGGAATCCGCGGAATCCGGTGTCTTGGCGGGGGATATGGTGATAGGGGTTGATGGGTATGCCACGCCGGATATCGAAGCGTTTACGGAAGCGACCCGAAGAGTCAGAAACAGGCTTCAGGCGAAGATATATGTTAATCGTCGAGGACGATTGTTGGATTATATCATATCATCAACCAAGGCCCTTGGTTTCTCACAAAATGAATCCGCTCAGCCTATTAAACCAGGCGCGATCAGTCCGCATCGCTCAAGGGGTAAGGCCTGTACGGTGTGTCACATTATTATGGTCACGGGTGGTCAGCTTCCGATAGATGCGGGAGATATTTTGCCATCTCCACCACCGATCATTAAAGGCGCTATTCCGCCGCACGAAGACCGCGGCAAGTGTAATACCTGTCACGTGATTTTAAAAAGCGTGGCGATGATGAATTAGGGGCGATATGCGAGCACCAACAGTTATCAAAATTATTTTTTTCCTTCTTTTTCTGATCCTGATGGTCTTTTTTGTCTTTGAAAATATTGACCCGGTTCCTATTTGGATTCCTATGTTTAAGGGGCGTCATTTTGGTTTGATTTACATTATTCTTGCGTCTTATGTCTTAGGAGCATCGAATGCGTTTTGGGTGATCACCCTAATCCATAGAGAGCGTAAGAAGAAGCAGAAATTAGAAGAAAGCGCGTCGGAGAAGGAAGAAGTCTTATTTGAGGAAGATGAAGGATGAGCAGCGAAAAAGTAAAAAATCTGAAGAAATGTGAATCCTGCATGAACAGGACCATCGCCTGGGGATTGATCGCCAATCTTTTTCTTGCCGGCTTTAAACTGTTCGTCGGATTTTTAGGACGCTCCCGCGCCTTGATCGGAAGCGGGCTGTGCAATTTAAGTGATACGACATCATCGATAGCTGTTATTATCGGGGTTAAATATTCCAAGAAGCCGGCGGATTCCCGTTATCCTTATGGGTATGGGAAGGTGGAGTTTATTACCCAGATCTTGATCAGCTGCTTTATGATTATAGGTACGCTCGCTCTTATCTTTAGTTCCTTTATCATCCTCGCTAAACGGGTTTTTGTTGTTCCCCACATGGTTGTATTTTTTGTGGCTCTTCTGAGCGCACTGATCAATGCTCTTTTGTATAAATTCTCTCATTGCGGAGCGACGGAACTCAACAGTCCCGTCTTAAAAGCTCACGCGGAACACAACAAGATCGACGTTATTTCGTCCTTGTTGGTTGCCATCGCGGTTTTGGCTGCCCGTAAGGGGATGCACTGGGTAGATCCGGCGGTCGCTATCTTTGAATCTGTGCACGTTATTCATGCCAGCGTTGTTATTCTTCTCGAGGGGCTTAAAGGATCGATGGATCGAAACATGGATGAAGAATTTAGAGATCAAATTAAAGAACATATTCTTAAGGTCGATGGAGTCAAGAATGTGAATGATGTCAAAGCCCGTCAAACAGGAAGAGCGATTATTCTCGACATCGTCTTGCAGCTGGATCCCAACATCAGTGTTCTTCAGGCTAAGATGATTAATCAGAAAATTAAGTCGCTGTTGCGGGGTGTGAATAAATATATCGGGCATATTGCGCTTCAAGTTGTTCCGATGGAGTAATTGAAATTCCCCTCCCCTTGTGGGAGGGGTAAGGGGAGGGGGATCATCGATGGATGCCCCCCTCCCTAACCCTCCCCACAAGGGGGAGGGAAATAGAGATAAAATCTATGATCCCAGATAAGTGCGTTAAGTGTGGCAAAATCGTTCCTGTCATGGTCGTCTTTGGGAACTGTATGCTGTCGGTCTTTCAGATCATCGTCGGTGTTTTGACAGGTTCTAAAGGGCTTTTGGCGGATGGGATCCATTCAGGGGCGGACGTTTTGACATCCTTGATGGTTATCATCACGGTTGGATTATCGAATCAGAAAAGTGATTCCAAGCATCCCTGGGGCCGTGGTAAAGCGGAATTCTTAGGAGCTCTGTTCGCCTATACGCTCTTGGGTTACATCTCCATCATGATTCTTATTGATTCGTCCAAGGTTATTTTAAGCGGTGAAATTCATCCACCCCATGGCGCCGCCTTTTTCTGTGCCGTGGTCGCTATTTTGGCTAATTATATTTTGTCATCTTATGGTCTATGCGTCGGAAAGAAATTAAACTCTCCGGCGATGATTGCCAACGCGAATGAAAACCGGTCCGATATGATTGCCAGTATTGCTGTATCGATTGGAATCCTTTTTGCGAATCTTGGGTTTCCTATTCTTGATCCATTGGCAGCTTTGTTAGTCGGGTTGATGATAGGAAGAATGTCGATCACCTTAGGTTATAGTGCCCTAAAGAATTTGATTGATGAATCCCTTCCTGGTGAGAAGAAGGAACTGATTGAACGAGTCGCCCTTCAATATCGAGAAGTTAAGGGAGTTAACTACGTTCATTCCAGACGCGTGGGGCAGCAGGCCTGGATTGATATGGAAATTATTATCGACCCTAAACGCAGCGTCAAGGAAGGTCATGCGATTACCCGTGAGGTCAGAGCGGCCCTGATGCGTAAGTTTAATCAAATCAAGGAAATTACTATTACTTTTACATGTAAAGAAAACCAGCCCGTTGCCGCTGCTAAACCTGGTTGGAAGTTTGGTTTTAATAAGCCTCAGGGGGATGTTAATTTAGCGACGTAAAGTTATTCCCCTCCCCTTGTGGGAGGGGTAAGGGGAGGGGCATTGATTGATGCCCCCCTCCCTAGCCCTCCCCACGGTGGGGGAGGGAATCATGAAGAAAGAGGACCCTATGGACGAACTGAAGAAGAGTAAGAAGGTACAGGTAGCAGAAGAATTAGAAATTAATTCCGATGTTCAGACCATTCAAGAGACTGAAGTGGAAGAAACGGCTGAGATTCATAAAGCAAAAAAGCCTCATTCACACAAGCACAAGGAGGTTAAATCCTTACCTAATATTTCTCAGAAATTTCGTAAGGTGACGCATCGCACATTATCGACGACAGAACGCATTATCAAAAGTCTTTCCAATGCGTATGAGCATATTTTTGTGGATGATGGCAGCAGTAATTTGCTTTTTGAAAAAGATATGGGACTTAAAGAATTCTCCAAAGGGAATTACAAATTAGCTTTGCAGCATTTTGAATCGTGTTCCCAAAATGGTGAGGCGAATGATGCGGATACCTTGTATATGATGGCCATCTGTTTTGTTAGTCAGGAACAGCATAAGAAAGCGACGGAATATTTTTATAGGGCCGATGAACTTAAACCTAATGATTATGATATCCTGACTTCTTTCTCGAGATGTCTTTTAGCCTTGGAGCGTTATGATGATGCCATGATCTACCTTAAAAAGGCCTTGGCCATTAATCCGGATGAAGCGGATCTTTATTATCATTGTGCCAACTGTTTAGAAAAGAACGATGAGATTGAGGAGGCTAAGAAAATGTATAAGAAAGCCATCGACCTTGATCCTAGAGAGCCGGTGTATTATCACGCCTTGGGATTTCTTTATGAAAATATTGGTGACCACAAAGATGCGATTGTGTGTTTCAAAAAAGCGATGGATTTAGAGAGACAGCGAGGAGGAATTGGGGGGGGGTACTAAAGGACAAGTAAAAGAAGCATCTCAAGGTCATAGTTTTTTTAATAGCGGCAAGTCGGCCTCGTCGGCGGACAGGGAGAATGAGTAATGGGAATTGGCGATACAATTTTGAAAATGTTTCCTAAGGATTTTGAAGAGTTTGTTCCCGTCAGAATGCCTTGGTGGAAGAAAATTGATTTTAATAATTTGAAAAGCAAGCAAGGCATTATTCTTGCCGCAAGCGCTTTGATCATTATTCTCCCTGGTGTGTATTATTATAACAAGTTTGTTGACCTGTCTCGTTACACCGAAATGGAACAGCATCAGATTGATGTCATGCTTCAGCGTCGAAAAGATCTTTCTATTAATTTGACGAAGATGGTTATTGATTACGCTCAACATGAACGAACGGTATTTCAATATATGGTCGACAAACGCTCAGGTAGCGGTGGCAAGATGGATATGCTTGAGAATGTTCTTAAGCAAGCGGGAGTGGGTAGTTTGGATCAATTAAAAAGTGGTCTTTCGAGTTCTGCCATGGGAAAGATTCTCGCTTTAGCAGAAGCCTATCCGGATTTGAAATTAAATGCGAATTTTCAGGTTTTGATGCAAGGGTTAATTAAATCGGAAGACAATATCGCGGAACGCCGTATGGCTTATAACGAAGCAGCTTCTCAATTTCATGCGGCTGTTCGTCATGTTCCTGCGTGTTTCTATGCGTTTGTTTTTGGATATAGGGAACGAATGTTTCATTACGCAGACGTCGACGATGATGTGCGTAAATTTATTGTTGTTGCGTATTAAGAATTAATTTGTCATTCCCGCGAAGGCGGGAATCCAGAGATGGCGCAAACCACTGGATCCCCGATAAAAGCATTCGGGGATGACATAAACTAAAAGGAACACATGGCCGTAGATCTTAAAAATTTAGCGCTTCAAGCCAAAGAAAGAAAACCTAAGAATTTTCCTTTTATCGAGGCTTTGTTGGCGGGTATCGTTATTGTCATCATGGCGGCGTTGTTTTTAGATACAAAGAATATGCCCCATCAAAGCGCTAATCGTCTTGTCCAGACCTCGGGGGGTAGCTGCGCCCTTTCATTTGATGTCTTAAGTGTGAATCCTACGATTGCCAGGGATTTCAATCTTCCCTATGCGGCAGGAGTTCTTGTTAACAGTCCAGCAACCGGGGCTGCCAGAAGACTCATTGATATCAGACGTGGTGACGTCATTCTTCAGATTAATAAACAGAATGTGGATTCAGCTAATCATTTCGCGTATCTGATGTCCAATATTCAACCCGGGGACAATATCAGTTTTCTGATCTCACGTAATGGTAAGAATTTGACTGTCTCTGGAAAGATTCCCATTGAGGCTGGCGTTGATATTTTTGATGCTCGTGGGATGCCTGTTTTTGTAAGTCTCATCATTGTGGTCATTACCTTTACCATGCTGTTCTTAAATTTCTTCAATCGCACCGTCTGCGTGACCTTAGGTGCTGTTCTGATGCTGATTGCTGGTTCTGCCTTTGGTTTTTATAACCAAAGCGAGGCCTTTGATGCGATTCATATGAGTCCTATCTTTGTGCTCGTAGGAATGAGCATTTTTGCCATCTTTCTCGAGGATTTAAAGTTCTTTGACTATCTGGCCAAGAAAATGGTTTTAAGTATGAAGGGCGACAAAATTAAGATCATTTTTGCCTTGTGCGTGTTAACAGCGATTACGTCCGCCTTTATGAATAATATTTCAATTATCTTGATCGTTGTTCCTATTACCATTTATGTGGCCAGGGGACTTCATTTTGATCCTATTCCTGTTGTTATTTCCGAAGTCATTTCGTCGGCTATCGGCGGAAATATCACCCCGATTGGGGATTTCTCAAATATGCTGATGGCGACCAGTGCTGGTCTTAGTTTTATTGATTTCATTCTCTACATGGGACCCATTTGCACCATTTGTTTGGTCGTTTTCCTTTGGTATATGTGGTACTTCGAATTCCGCCATTTTCAAAAAGTTAAATCCCCGACGAATGAGAAAATATTTCTTCAAAAGATTGAAGAAGATATCCATAGCATTAAAATGGACTGGCCTGCCATCAAGAGAGTGCTCTTCGTCCTGGGTTCTGTCATTGTGGCCTTTCTCGTCCTGCCTTTTTTTAAGGTGCATTTAGCGCCCATTGCGATGGGGGGTGGTTTTATTCTTCTGGCTCTTGAAAATTCAAAAGCCAAGGATGTCATCAAGAAGATTAGTTTTACGGACATCTTATTCTTTGTAGCTTTGTTTATTATCGTCGGGGGATGTCTTTACTCGGGGCTTATCAAGATTGTTTCGGATATCTTAGCCGCGATGTCCATGGGCAATCAGGTGGGATATTTTCTGCTGTTGATGTGGATATCCGCCATTTTTACGGCCTTCATGAATGCGGGACCAGCGACGGCGTTCTTTGTTCCGATTGTCATTAGCTCAGGATATGCCGATTTTACGGATGTGATTTGGTGGGCCATCAATATAGGATCCATTGCCGGGGCTTGTGCTTGTATTTCAGGAGCTAGTGCCGGAGTGATTTCTCAAACCTTGGTGGAGGACCTTTATCCGGCCAGGGTGGATGGGAAGCTGCAAGAAGGTTTGACGTTTGCCAGTTACAGCCGTCGAGGAATTCCCACGGCCATTATGATTCTTATTTTGTCGTCGATATATATTATTATTTTAAGTATGAAGCCGTAAATTTAATTATGTCACCCCCGAATGTTTTTATCGGGGGTCCAGAGGTTAGCGCCAACCCTGGATTCCCGCCTTCGCGGGAATGACAAAAAAAGAGAAACCATGAAAGAATCTACGAATATGCACAATGAACACACGGAAACTGAAATCAAGAAGACATCCAACTGGATGGGGTACACCAATGTGGCGTTGGGAATTGCGATATCCATTTTAGCGCTGATGGCCATGTTTAGTAATCCGGCGGCTAAATTCCAGCTGCCTTTTGTCATTCCTCCAACGGTGGCGGGTGATCAGCCTTCTTGGTTGTTAACTCTGATCGGATTTGCCATTGGATGCTATGGAACGATTGTCGGTATTGGAGGAGGCCCCCTTATTCTACCCATCTTGGTTTTCTTCTATGGATGGGAAAATGAAATCCTCGTCGCTACATCCTTGTTTATTGTTCTTCTAAATGCCGCCTCGGGTTGCGCCGGTTATGCCATGCAAAAGCGTATTGATTATAAAGGGGGTATCAAATTTACCCTCGCAGCGATGCCTGGCGCGTTTATTTCCAGTTATATCCATCATTTGGTCAATCTGACCTTCTTTAATATTATTTTTGGCGTCTTTCTGATTTTTCTCGCTGGTTACACGATCTTTAGTTTAGGCAAGCTGGATAAGACCACGGAACAAAAGCAAAAAATGTTGAAACAAGCCAAGGAGGAAGGGTATCGTCGGGTCCGGTTTATGGACAATTTTGGCATCAAGTATGACTTTTATGCGAATGACCGCATGGGTATTTCCATGAATTTTCTTTTAGGATTCTTCTGCGGATTTTTAGGCATTGGCGGCGGCGTCTTTCAGGTCCCTATTTTACTCTTCTTATTATTCTATCCGACGCATATTGCTACAGCGACGAGCCATTTTGTGACCCTGATGACCTGCGCGATTGCCCTGACGCCGCATATCTTCTTAGGAAATGTCATGTACGGGGAAGCGATGTGGATGGGGCTCGGCGTTATCCTTGGAGCCCAGGTCGGTGCACGGATTGCCAGTAAGCTGGATACAAAAATCACGTTATACCTGTTTATCATTATTTTGATTGTGTTTGCGATTAAGTTGTTTTTTGTTTAACAAAAGGAGAGTCACATGGAATGCTTATTACCAACAATTCTCATTATGTTCGACATCATTGCCATCGTCGATGCGATGCGAGGGCGATTATCGATCGAAAAAAAGCTGCTGTGGATTGGATTGATCGTGTTTGTTCCGGGAATCGGGATGTTTCTGTATTTCTTATTAGGAAGACCTGATCATCAAACAAACTAAGGTGGGTGACCAATGAAAAAAGAAGTTTTCATAACCATCTGTGCCGCATTATTCTTGGCGATGTTGATTATTTCCATTTTTAATCATCCCGCGGTTCAGACCATGTCAGCCGAGGCTCTCCATGAGATTAAGACGGCAGACGTATGGAAAACGACAGCGTTTACACCTAATGGAAATAATGGCCAGGGGATGACCATGGCACCTATTCCGTCTTATAACGTTCAGCCCGCCGCTCAGGCAGCTTTTGCAGGACCTGCGGCTTTCCCGTATCCCAATGGAGTTTCGGGACAATATCCTCAGTATCAAGTTCAAGGGATCCCCGCTGTTCAGGAGCCTACTCAACCGGCGGCTTTAAATAACGGGATGATTCCGATTCTTGATACCCAGGATAAGCCTGTCTTAATTAAGAAATTTGGTACTGAAGTCGTCGAGATTACAGGCGGCAAGATTAAAATCACAGGAGTGATGGGGGCATCCTGGGCCCAAAAGGCTGGATTACAAGCCGGGGATATTCTTCTTGATTTTAACGCGAAGGAAATTGTAGATCTTAAACAGTTTCAGGATATGGTGACAAAGGCCCCTCCTGAAGCTTCTTATAAGGTTGTTTATATGCGTAACGGACAGAAAAAGAAATGTTTAATCACCTTAGGAGAAGGCGAAATGGATGGGTTTACCCCCATCGTGCCGCTTAAATAATGATTGCCCCACTTAGACATAAGCTATCCGAGATTTTAAATGACGCGGCCCATCAAGGAATGGAACGTCTCGATAAAGGGTCTGCGATGGCGGAAGAATTAAAGAAATTCGACGTGGAGATGATCTTGAAACACGATATTCAAACGATTTGCAGCCAGGCTTCTTTTTTTGAAATGATGGGTGTGATGGGTTTAATCATTAAACTTAAATCAGGTGGGACAAAACAAGAGGTGGTTAAAGCAGAGTTAAAAGAAACCGCTAAAAATTTGATTCATCGTATCGAGCGTGACTCAGGCAAGCTTCAGACTCCTGAGTCTTGTCGAGAATTACTTTTTAATCTTTAAAGGAGAGCCGACCTATGAAAACAGTCTTGATGAAAATATTTTTAATGTTTGCAGCTGCTATTTGTATGTTTGAAGGTTTGGTATTTCTATCTGTTGGCGTCGGTAAATTATCGCCCTCGAAGCTGGTGACTCTTTACAATCAACTTCTGAGTATGCCGGCGGCATTTAAAACGATTCAAATTGTAGGCGGATTCTTTATCCTCCTGGGGTTCATTTTATTGCTCTTGGCCGCACGCACCAAGCCGGTTCCAAAGACAATGTCGATTGAGCAGGATGGGAAGTCTTTAAATATTGCTTATAGGACTCTTATTGATTTCGTCGAGCAGGTGGGATCACAAAATCCTTATGTCACGCATTTTAGGGCCGATTTTATTAACGACCACAAGGAGGGGCTGGTGATTCCAGTGTCCATTCAATTAAATGGTGTCCCGTCGGTTCATCATGTCTTAAGTGACATTGAAAAGAGATTAAGGATTGAGATTCAAAATGTCTTTGCCTTAAACAAGTTTAAATTTGATTTTAATGTTCAAGAGGTCAGTATTGATCCTAAAAAGAAATATTTTGTATCTAATGAGGTTAAAGAAACAGCAGCTCCCGTCGTAACCACCCAGGCTGTTGTTCCTGAACCTGTTCTTCAAGAGGTGGGAGTGCATACCATCGAGCAACCTGTTCTGACTCAAGCGACGAATCATAACGTAAGTGAGGACTTAGCTGTTGAAGAAGATTTCACAGCTCAGCGTTCTGACGATGAAATCGAAAAGTTGCTTGAAGTGAATCATCCAATTGCCAAGAAATCGACACTTTTATCGAGGATGTTATGGGGAAAATAGAATGCAAGGTTTGCGGTAAGCAGCAGCAATGCCAGGCCGGTCATGATTACATGGCGGATAAGGTTATTAAAAGACCTAGGAAGTCTTTCTTTAACTTTTTTAAGAAGCCAGCCCAAAAGCCGCTAAAGCCTTCTTCCAAGGAATGCATTCAAGACGTTGTTACTCAGAATGGTCTTCCTAAGGGAACCTTGGTCAAGAAGGTGGCGCTTGTCGGTCTTCCTAATACGGGAAAGAGTCAGATTTTCAGTAACCTGACGGGTGAATACACCATTGTGGCCAATTATCCTCGCACGACCATAGAAGTTAAACGGACCTTAATGAAATATAAGGATCAGCTGTATGAAATCATTGATACCCCCAGTTTGCATAGCCTTTATATCCATTCCGAGGAGGAAGTGGTCGTTCGTAATTTAATTCTAGAAGAAAAACCAGATATTATTGTTCAATGCATCGATGCTTTCCAAGATAAACAATCCCTCTTGTTGACGGCAGATCTTTTGGAGTTGGAAACTCCCATTGTGATCGTACTTAATGCTATTGATGAATCGACACGACGGGGAATTGTCATTAATTCTAAAGAACTGGAGACTCTGTTAGGAGTGACTGTTGTCGAATCGATTGCCATTCGTGGCATGGGTAAGGAAGATATTAAACTAGCCATTTCCAAGGCGAAGAAAAGCAAGGCCCGTATCAATTATGGTTTTAAGATTGAGAGCGCCTTACTAGAAGTAATGTCTTCCTTGCCTTTTGAAATGCCTTTTAAATTCAAGAAGGCTTTGTTGCTGATATTAATGGACCCTTTCCTGGAGGCTTATCTTGAGAAGAAACATGGCAAGGAGATGGTTGACAAGGCGCGTATTGAAATAGGTAAGGCCCGTCGACAACTTAAGGATAGAATACAGCAGGACGTTCATACCAAACGGCACGAATGGGTCGAGGATATCTGTAGCAAGGTCGTGACCAAACAGAAGATGGTGACGGAACTTCCGTTTTCCAATCACTTTGCTCAAGCCTGTCGTCATCCTATTTGGGGAATTCCTATTCTAATGGGATTTTTGGCGATCGTGTATTTTAGTGTTACCAATTCATCGCAACTAACCGACAAGCCTTTAAACTACTTTCTCATCGATCCTACGCTAAGATGGATTACTTCTATTCATCTTCCTGTGTTCTGGAATGACTTTTTAATTGGGAATCACGGCGTCTTAACGTTGGGAGTCTTTAATGCTGTTTGTACCGTGCTGCCGATTCTTTCCGTATTCTTTTTTGTCTATGGCTTGTTTGAAGATAGCGGCTATATCACGAATTTTAGTGTATTGACTAAAAGGATCTTTGAGAAGGTGGGTGTCACAGGACAGGCGATCACGTCCATCGTCCTTGGATTTGGCTGTAAGACCATGGCGACCTTGACGACGAAGGGATTGACTTCTTATAAGGAGAAGTTTATTACGAATTTCCTGATTCTCTTTGCCATTCCATGTTCCGTGCAACTGTCCATTAATATCGCCATCTTGGGGAAGTTTGGAGTTGTTGCCCTGCTGATCGCCTTTGGGACCTTAGGATTACTGGAAGTGGGCGCTGGACTTACGTTGAATTTATTTATTAAAGACGAGAAAAAGAATTATTTCATCCAGCAACTTCCCCCGATGCGTTTTCCGAGCATCAAGGGGGTGGCGATCAAGACGTATTATCGGATTATCTGGTTTTTAAAAGAAGCTCTTCCGATCTTTGTTATCTCTGCTGTCGGGCTTTTTGCGGCCGAACATATCGGTCTATTAAAGATTATGCGGCAAGCTCTTAATCCCTTGATGGTGGGATGGTTGGGATTGCCATCTGATATGACAGAAATCTTTATTCTGGCTTTTGCCAGACGGGAGGCCGCCGCGGGGGTCATTTATAAAATGGTTGAAAATGGCGGGTTAAATTATATTCAGTCGATCGTAGCGGTCGTTATTACGACGACATTTTATCCGTGTTTTGCCAGCGTGATTACGTTAAGCAAGGAAATGGGAATCAAGACGGCTGTTATTATGTCAATTATGTTTCTGACGGTGTCCTTTACGATGGCGGGGTTGTTGCATTGGGCGTTGGTTTTTGTGTTTAGGGGTTAGGAGTATAAAAAAGGGGAGCCTATGGGACGAGATTGGAATTTTAATAATTATTTTTACCTGATCGCCGGTTTAATCGTTCTGGTCGCTGTTTTCTTAGGTGTTAATTTTATTTTTAACCAAACTCAGGATCGGGCGAGCATTGTTAGACTTTCAGGCGAGGTGTCCATTGAACGTGATGGGGCCAAGATCACGCCGACGGTGGGCATGGTTCTTAATGTTCAGGATAAAATCACCACCAGCAATGGAGCATCGGAGGAAGTGACCTGTGATGAGGGGCTTAAAGATATCGTGAGAATCGGATGTGATTTTCATGTGGTTATTGAGAATGATGTCATCCAGAAACAGACGAGTATTTTTATGGACAAGGGTGAGATTATGCTGAAGTTGGAAAAACTGGAAAAGGGATCTAATTTTAAGGTGCGTACTCCTGTAGCCGTCGCTGGAGTTCGAGGGACGAGTTTTGGGGTGAAGCTTAAGGGCAAGGAAGCTGTTGTGACGGATTTTGAAAGCCGGATTTATGTCAAAGGACTGAATGAGAATTTCATTGAAAATGACGACGAGCTTCTTTTAAATGAAGGCTGGAGGGTTCGTTTGGCCCAATTCGAAAAGCCTTCTCGTGTTGAGTTGATTCCCTCCCAAGAAAGAGCGGCCTGGCTGGCCTGGGTGAATGATGTGGCTACATTATCGTCGATATCTAATACCCAGAATTTAAACGTTTCTACGAGCATGCTTTCAACGATCCTGGCGTCTATTCAGGACATATTGCTCAATAATTGTCCAAGAGGTTTATCGGCGATGGTCATGAAGATGGTTTCTTCAGCATCTGTCCTAGCGTTTATGCTGTATATAGCGTTAATGGTCAATCTCAGAAAGGTCTTCGCATGAAAACCAAATTTGTCCTCGATGAATATTTGGAACAATTATGGTATATGAAGGAAGCCGGACAAACATCTATCAATACTTTAAAACGTAATTTGACAGATAGTTTCGATGCGACCTTAATGGACAAGTTATCCAAAGAGGGTTTTGTGGAGATCAGTTCCAATGCGAAAGAGATCCATTTGTCCGATGCTGGTGAGAAAAAAGCCCGCCAATTAATTCGGTCGCATCGATTGGCCGAGAGATTGCTCCATGATGTTCTAGGGACTGATTTTGAAAATGGGGCTTGTGAATTTGAACATATTGTCAGTTTGGAGCTTGTCAACAGCATCTGTACCCTGTTGGGTCATCCGAAAGAATGCCCGCATGGTTTACCTATTCCCGAGGGGGATTGCTGTAAGAGTTCAGATAAAACAGCGCTGAATTGTGTGATTCCTTTAAACCAGCTGAAATTAGGAACATCGGCGAGGATTGCGTATGTGAAATCTCAAAATGACCAACAGATTCATCGATTTGAAAGTTTGTGCGTACGCCCAGGAGTGACGATCAAACTTCATCAGAAGTATCCGACCTACGTGATAGAATGCGAAGGCGGACATATAGCATTAGATAATGATATTGCGGCCAATATTTCTGTTTGGCAGGGGCAATAAAAAACAAGGAGACTCATATGGTCAAAATCAAAAAGAAAACAGATCCCATAACAAATATCGTCCAGGGCATATCCTATGGCACAGGACTTATTTGCGCCAAGGTCAAGAACCTAGGAAAGGTCACCAAGAGTAAGGAGTGGAAGGAGACTGTATCTAAAACAGAGGATATGTTTAAGCATACAGGGGATTCCATCAAAAAGAGTTTTTGTGAAATGTCAGAATCTTTTGAGGAAGGGGTTCAGTCCATTGCTGAAGGCGCCCAACATGCCAAAAAGGCAAGACACGCCGTTCACAGCAATAAAAAACTCGAGGTTAAAGACGAGGAGTCCTCTTTAGTCGAAGAAGTAAAACCTGTTGCTGCCCCAGCCAAAAAAAGAGGAAGGCCCTTCGCTAAAAAGACAGTGGAAGCTGTTGTAGACGCTAAAGAGGAAATAAAGGAAATTAAGAAAAAGAAGCCCGTTGCCGTCAAAGCCCCCGTCATGAAGAAGGTTGTTCAGGAAGCTCCTCAAGAAACAGAAGAGGTGTTGCTAGAAGCTCCTGTTGTCAAAGAACCTAAGGAGGAGGTCATTGAGACCTCTCCTGTCATAGAAAATCAAGAGGCCTTGGTTGTCGAGGAGAAGCCTTTACTCACCGATCAAGAAATAACGGCCTTTTCGTTTTCCATTGAAGAGTTCAAGAAGGATGGAAGAAATCCACAAGAGTTAATCGATGCTATTCATAAGAATAAGCCAGAAATTTATATCGAAGCCCCAGGGCCGATGGAATGGCTTAATGAACTTTTAAGCAAAGGGGACTCTGGTCAACCCTTGCAATACAGTATCGAAGAGACTCCAGAAATACAGGAGGCTCGTGAAGCCTTTGAGACAGCTTCGGATAAGGATAAAACTCAAAAATTAATAAAACTCAATAGGTTAACCTTGGAACGAGCCTATCCGCTGAAATGTCCCAAGAATCAAATACTAGAATCAGAGCAAGAGGTGGAAAAACCATCCATTAAAATCTTTAAGCAATCCGACAGTGAGTTGAATTAGAAAAATCCTCTTAAAGGGGGGAGATGAGATATGGACGAATCTTCGAGAAAGAAAATAGTCAAAAAGGTTTTTTATACCACGGGCACTGCCTTTGCTAAGGCTCAGAAAATTCAGGATGGTCTGGTGGATATTACCAGGTCTTTTCTCAATGGTTATCATTCCTTAAATGGGGATTCCTTAGAGAGCACCGATGGTGATCACAAAGAAGAAAAGCCGCCAGTAAATCCTGAGTTTGAACATTTGAAAAAGAAAGCGGAGGAATTGCTGTCTAAATTCTCACCCGCAGCGGAGATTGTGCCGCCAACGGAAAAAATGTCGCAACAGGAGCAGGCCGTTGTCACCGAGAATAAGGCGGATAAAGCTGTTGTGAACAATGTTTCTGTGGGTGATGATTTTGAGATTATTCATTCACAGGATCCGTTAATACGACTTAAAGGTATTGTCTCCTTAGGCCGGTTAAATACACCCCAAGCGCGTTTGGCGATTTTATCCATGACGAATGATCCTGAAAGTTCCATCCGCAGACTTGTTGCGAATTGTTTGAATCATGAGGGATCAGAAGCAGAGGTGTTCGCGATTGTTAAATTGATTAATGATCCCGATGAAGGGGTTGCCCGGGTCGCTATTCGTAAATCAGTCAAAATCCGTAACCGCATGGCTTTTACCTATCTTATTTTTCAATTAAAGAATGAGAATGCCAAAATCAGAAGGGAAGCGATTGATGCCTTAAATGCGATTACAGGATCCGATTTAGGGTTTGATCCCGACGCCTCTGTCAACAGCCGAGACAAGGCGGTTGAACGCTGGCAGGAGTTATGGAAGGATAATCAAATGAATCCGCAGTTCTTAAGAAATGATGAGGCGACGCGTTTGATTACCAAAAAGAAAGGTGTTCTAAAACAGGAGCCTCCACTGACGCCTGATGTTTCGATACCGGATGTTTCTCCCGTACAGGAGACAACACCACCGATCGTGAAAGCCAAAGCCAAGAAGGAGATTCAAGCGGATTCTGAAACTGTTTCTCCTGCGGTACCGGCTCTTAAGGCTAAAAGAACTAAAAAGGCAGGATCGTAAGGATTATAGATTATGGTCTATAGGAAAATAGAATTATCAGAAGGAGGAAAAGTCAGCACCAAGACAGGTACGAAAACCACCCGTGCTTTTAAGAAAGCTTTTTCGGCAATTAAGAAGAATTTCTCGACGGGAACAAACAAAATGGCGGATTCCTGGGTTAAGAATGCGGATGCCAAAAAGAGCCAGAAAATCAAGAAATTAAAAGGCCAGACCTTTGTGATGGCAAAAAACATTTCAATGGAGATTAAACACAGTTTTAAGGGGATTACCCCTAAAAAAGCTTTGTGCGATTTTTCTTACGCGTTGGGAGGAGTTTTCAAAGAAACAAAAGAGATTCTACGGGATT
>JADFYF010000049.1 GCA_015233165.1 Candidatus Omnitrophota bacterium | reverse complement strand
GCAATTAGCTCAAGCCAACGCCCAAGGGATAGAGGGCTTGCAGGCAGTAGGGGATTTTCGAAACGCCGTTTTAGCCACCAATAATCTTATCCGTAATGTCCAATCCACGATTAATACCAGTCAGAATATATCCAGCCAGTGGAAAAGTTTATTTGGTTCCCTTGATCCTTGGGTTACCAATTCAACCCAAGCCTTTGGTAATATCGACTTCTCGGATAAAACCAATTCCGCTGGTTATTTAGTAGCAGACAGTTATCAAAATCTCTATGACCAGAATTCCAAGTCAGTGCAGCAGTTTACCGATAACGCTAACAATGTTTCTGAAAAAGGAGCTTTAAAGCAAATCGCTGTGGAAATAGCCCAGCTGATTCAAATGGAAAATAACATGACCTACTTATTGGCCCAGGTTTTAAAGACCCAAAGCATTGAAAGCTCTAATGAGAATTTAAAGCGTAAACAAGAGGCTATTGAGTTTGAGCAGGAAAATCAAGGGGTTAAGGATTTTATGGGTGTGGTCACTAGTCAAACCTTCAAAATATAAATTTATGGATATTGTCCTTTCAGCCATCAGAGGTGATTTAACTACCATTTTAACGACTGGCAGATACATGTTGGTGTCATTATTTTTAGTGGCCGTGTTTGTTAATTATGTAGGAATTTTAAGTCATAGTGTTAATTGGGCTGATGTGATTGTAAGGTTGGTGATTGGTTTTGTGCTTTTACAGAATTATATTTGGATGATGGATACAACCTATGCGATTGTTACTGGCGTTGACCAAACCATCAATCCAGACCAGAACTTCGTTGACCAATATGCGACGATGAGCAACAACATGCAAGGGCAGTTTCAAAATAACACTCAAACTAGTATTGTTTCGCAGGTAGGTAATGCCCTCTTTGGCAGGTTTTCTTTACACAATCTCATCATCAACTTATCGTTTATTTTTTATGCGGTGATTTCCAAGATCATGGAAGCGATCCGTTATTCCATGACGGGCATTTTATACAAGCTTGGGCCTGTTTTAATACCGTTAGTCTTGTTTAAATCCACTGAAAGAGTCTTTAAGGGTTGGTACACCAGTTATGTGGCGGTGCTTTGCTGGCCGATACTTTGGCATATTGCTTTATCAATTGCCGTTGCTTTAAGTAATCAAATAGGATCATCGGGCCAAGGTATTGAGCAATTTGCCTGTCTTAATTTTGCTGTCTGTTTTGTGCTCATCTTTTCGCCCTTTATTATTAATAGCATGATCGCCGGAGTAGGGGCTGGATCATCGGGGGCAGTCGGTGGTCTTTTGTCTACCAATCAACTCAGCAATACAGTGACAGGTCTCTACAAAGATACTATAAGAAAGTTTAATCAAGCAGCCCTGCCATCGACCCAAACACCAACGACATCTCCTGGTCCATTCAAAGATTTGATGACAGGTAATGATGATTCAGAGAATGGAGCGGATACATGAGTGAACTTATCTTCAATAGAATCATCTTAGAGAAATACAACCAGACTTTGAGCATTCTTATCGTCTTTAGTTTGCTTGTAAATCTGCTTTTAGTCGGAATCACTTTTAAGCTAATCAATAAACCACCATTGATCGTTTATTCCGGTGAGGGTGATATTAGTGTTTTAAAGGCTAAGAGCTTTAAGATGGATGAAGCTCTGTTGCAAGGCTTTACTAAGATGATCGTCAGTCAATATCTAAACTTTTCTTCAACGTCCTTGCCTAATCAAATTGAAGGCATTGCTCCGTATCTTTCAATAAAAACCAAGGAAGCCATAGTGGACGCCTATCAACATCATCAATTAAGTATTGAGAAAGACGGCATCAGCCAGCAGTTCGTCATTAATACCATTGAAATGACTAAGAAGAATAATCCGTATTGGATGGAGGTTGCAGGTGTGCGTACCTTGTATGTTAACGGTAACAATAAA
Source organism: Candidatus Omnitrophota bacterium (assembly GCA_015233165.1). Lineage (GTDB taxonomy): Bacteria > Omnitrophota > Gorgyraeia > Zapsychrales > Fredricksoniimonadaceae > JACQCF01. The sequence continues at coordinate 11,144 of JADFYF010000049.1, read as the reverse complement.
GCAGTACCTATCAGATATATTTTTGAAATTAAGAAAATTAAACCTAGCGAATCAAATCCTTACGGATTACTGGTCAATGACGTGATTCAAAAAAAGGATAAAGCCTTATGAAATTATTATTAATCTTAATGATCTTATTCTTATCCTCATTGGCTTTGGCGGAGCCAGAACAAAGGTATTTAGAGGACAATAAAATTTTATATGAAACACCCCTTGAGGCGGATGTATTAAGAGTCAATACAGCTATGGGTTTTTGTACAGTATTGGAATTTAAAGAAAAACCTAAGTTAGTTACCGTTGGGGATAATTCACTGATCCAAGTCGAAATCCCTCAAAATTCCAAAAGTGTCATCATTAAACCCTTACAACCATCCGGGGAAACTAATCTGTTTGTCTTTACCGCCAGCCAAAGATTTAATTATAAGGTCAGCATTGCGGATCAGACCAAGGTGGATTATGTGGTTGATACTAAAGAATCCTTGCCAGATGCTAGCAAAGAACAAAAAAAGATCACAGTAGATGAAGTGTTAAAGCTAGCTAGAAATTATCCTATTTTAAAAGATATCAAGGCGATCAATGAACGTAAATTAATCCATAAAGATTTATTTTATACGTATTCCTATTCGAAATTTAAAATCGATTTTATTGAAGGCTTTACCAGTCAAAGCCCCCATTATTTAATCCTGCATATCATTATTCATAACACGACCAATCATCCCTTAAAACTCATTGAAGAAAATACCAACTTATTGGTTCATCACCAACCATTAAGTTTGCAATATATTCTTTTTGATACTCATAAACTAGGTATGAATAGTCAGACGGACGGATGGCTGGTTTTAGAAGACAGTTATGTTTCTATAGACAATCCATTTGAATGTCAATTAGCTACAGAGGATGAGGACAATGAACTATATACAGATATTTCTTAAGACGGATAATAGAGGTAGAAAACAGCCAACTATTTTAGCATGGGGCTTGGTAGGTATTTTGATTCTTGGGTCTTGCCTTTTATCCAAAGAAAAAAAGCCTATTCCTAAAAAAGAACCAAAGCAGGAAATCATAAAAGAAAAAGATATTATTGAAGCGGCTAACGCCTCCTTAAAAGAACAGGGAAGCAGTTTCAACCTAGACTACGCCAAAATATTACCCCCACCCGAGATCAAACAATCACCTATTGCCCCTAAGATAACCCCGCCGCCTTCAGCTAAACCATTGTTGCCAGTACAGACAAAAATGATCGTCTTTGATGATACCAAGGACTTCAAATCCAAGAGGGCCATCCCCTTAGGCAGTATGATCAAGTGTCTTTTGATTCATAATATCGTTACTAATAATTTTGAAGCTCCGGTCATAGCTCAGGTATGGGAGGATTTTTATTTTGATGGGGAACTTTTATTACCCTTTGGAACACGGATTTATGGGACAGCTTCTGCTGGTCGTGAAAGAGATCGAGTGACGGTGAAGTTTCACGATATTGTTTTTCAAGATGGCAAAACCATCACGGTTGATGCCATCGGTCTAAGTAAGGATGGCTCAGGCGGGTTAACGGGTAGAGTTGTTGATGATAGCACTAAGAAGACAATCATCGGCATGGCCATGAATCTTTTAAGTGGCATGGCCGTAGGCTTTCAACAAACAACCACCAATGCTTTAACTGGAATCAATCAGGTAGAGGCTAATTCACGCAATGCCTTACTCAATGGAGTCTCTACTACATTTCAAAAACAAGCCGAGCATATTCAAGGTGATATAGAAGCTTCTAAAGGTTATGCCATTGTCCTAGCTGGTGATGAATTGGTAATTTACTTTGAAAAAGAAGCAGACATTCAAGGGGGATAGTTTATGCGGTTTCTATCGTTATTAGTTATGGTTATTCTTTTAAGCGGGTGTGCCAGTTTTGATGAACCGGATTTCGATAAACCTTTAATTCCTATTGTCGATAAAAAAGAATCCAAACCCCAAGAAGATAAGGTTTGGGTTGAGGCCAAAATAAGCAGGATGTGGGTCAATCCCAAGGTGGATGAAAATGGCGATCTTGTCGAAGGACATTATAAGAATGTTGTGCTTGAGCAGGGCCATTGGGTGATCAAAGGAAACTAGCATGGATAATAATACAAACAATAACAGTGTCCCGCATAGCTTGGAGAATACAATTGCGGTGTTAGTCGTCGTCCTTGCTTTTTATTACAAATATAGGATGGTCATTGAGCGGTATTGGTTAGATTTTCAAGAAAGATTGCATAATCCATTTTTTATAATTTTCTTAGTATCGGTCATGTTTGCGTTAGGGTTGCTGTATTACTCTATCGGCCATCACCTTGAGAAATTATTCAATCAAATCAATATGTGGCATCTAGGAATTAAAAGAGACCATCACGAAAAACCCATGTCGTTTACTTATATTCCTTTTGATTTTCAAAAACAGATTGATGATTTTATCAAAGACCCAGCCAATCAGGGCAGGACGTTTATCGGCTTAAATGCTGAGAAACAAAATAAAGAAGTCGTTTCCTTTAGCGATATTCAAAGATGCCATCATCTACAGATTTTAGGAATGACAGGTACGGGTAAGACCGCAGGAGTATTTTTACCTCTTATTTATCAGGATGCTTTAAAAAATAGGCCAGTCATTATCATTGATGCCAAAGGAGAGTCAGCCACCATTAATCGACTCAATAGCTTGTTGAATTCGATAGGTAGGGGTAAAGACTTTATGCTGTTTTCCTTGGTGGATAAGGAAAAGTCCTGTACCTACAATCCACTCTATGTAGGCGAGTGTGATCCACAGATTATTAGTGATGGTTTTTTTAGTAATTTTAAAGATGAGAATACTTTTTATAGAGAAACATCGAAGACCATCTTCGAACATGCTTTTTATATTTTATATTCATTAGGCAAGCCGTTTTCGATTATGGATGTTTATACGTATTTAAACGATGATGTTTGCTATCAGGATATCAACAGACAAATAGACAAGAATAATGAACAGGCCAGCAGGCATTTAAAAGAATTGGAAATTCTGCTTGAAGGTTTGACAGAGCCTAATAGAGGATGGAGGTATGTTATTGCAGGTTTTAATAACTATCTTTCATCGTACAGAGAAGATATTCTTAATGACCCTCATAGTGATATCGTTTTAACCGATGCCATCAGACAAAAGAAGATTATTTATTTTCAACTTCCAATCAATGCGTATCCTACGCAGGCCGTTAACATCGCTCGCATGGTGCAGGCTAATTTACGATATATTTCATCACTGATTCAAATTGGTAAACTACCCAAGGATACCTTGGTCAGTGTCATTATTGATGAATACGGTTCATTTGCTGAAGAAACCTTTGTTGGGGTTTTAAACAAAGCTCGTGACAGTGGCATGATGGTCACAATCGCTCACCAGAGTTTAAGTGATTTAAGCGCCATATCAGATTCCTTTATGAAGCTTATCGATGAAAACACCATGAATAAGATTTATCTTAAACAAACAGATCCGGTGCTTTGTGAATTGATTGCCAAAAGCATGGGGACATATATTAAGGAAGAAAAGACCTATCGGATGAAAGGTGGAAAGTTTGGTAATCAAATACACAGTGGAGAATCATCCAACAGAATAGTCAACGAGTTCTATTTTCCACCAGATAAAGTAAAGAGTCTGCATAAATTTGGACAGGGGTATTTCATCTATCGAGGGGATAATAGTCAGGTCTGTGTGAATTTGGGTTGTTTTAATAACATTCACGAACTCCCATACCAAAAGACAGTCCAAAAAGATAAGAAGGATGGATTAAACTTATATAAACGAGCGTATCAAGTCATTCAACCCCCTAAGCCTATAGACAATAAATTAAAGAGAAAAAAGAAGCCAAATAAAACTAATGATGAGATCAATTATCCTGAGAAATAAGAAAATCATGGGAGGAACAATTATGGAAAAAAGATTTTTAAATGTACCCGAGGTAGCTGTCTATTTAGGCTTTAAACAAAGTGCTATTCGTAAATGGATTCGACAGGGAAGAATACCTTTTAATAGATTCCGTAGAAATATTCGATTTGATCTCAAATTAATAGAGCAATGGGCAGATGAACGACGGGAAAACACTCGGATAATTCAATAAAATCTCTAAATAAAACCTCCAAACCACGTTGAAATAGTTTATAATCACAACATTCATTGATGGTAAACCCATTTGCAAGAAAGGAGGTAAAAAAGGAGAAATCAAATGGGAACAACATTTCGACGTGGTAAGCGTTGGGGAATTAATTATATTGATGACGCTGGCCAGCAGGTAAGAAAAATTGTTTCACCGTATAAAGAAACGGCAGAAATAATTCTTAAAAAAATCGAAATTGAAATTGCAGAAGGCAAGTATCTTGATATTAAAAAAGAAAAATCTGTCCTATTTGAGGATTTTGTTCAAAACTACCTCAATACGTATGTCAGGTTAGAAAACAAAAATATCAAAAAACAGGAATGCCTGATTAACAATCTAGTGAATCATTTCAAAGGCAAGCATTTACATCAAATGGATACCCTTACAATACGGCAATATTTATCACAAAGATTAAAAAAGGTTAAACCATCCACCGTAAACAGGGATTTTTCTATGTTAAAGTGCATGTTTAATCGAGCTATTGAATGGGGGATGTTTATAGGAACAAATCCCACTCAAGGCATTAAGAAAATCCCAGAAAAGAATAATCGGTGTCGATGGTTAACTGAAGAAGAACAAAACAACTTATTGTCATGTTGTCAGGGGCTCACAAAGGTGATTGTAACTATCGCTTTAAAAACAGGGATGCGTAGAGATGAGATTTTTCATCTTAAATGGTGCCAGAGTCCAAACAGCAATTATGTCGATTTTGAAAGCGGAATGATTTTCATTCATGAGTCATTAGCTAAAAGTGATAAATCAAGACACATTCCGTTAAGTAATGCTGTGAGATTAGCATTGCAGGAGGTGCCAAGAGTTCATGGAGTTGATTATATTTTCTTGAATCCGGAAACAAATAAGCCGTTGGGGAGCATCAAACAATCGTTTAAAACGGCTATGATCAAAGCAAAGATTCAAGACTTTAGATTCCATGATCTCCGTCACACCTTCGCATCTTCACTTGTCAAGAATGGTGTTGATTTATATGTAGTCCAGAAATTACTCGGACATGCTACACCTAAGATGACACAGCGATACGCTCACCTAAAGGTGGATCAATTAAAAGAAGCAATTAAAAAAATTGATATACACCAAAACAGTTTATTGTATAATGCGACTTCTGAAAATAGCACGGATTTAGCACATCAGGCATTGCATCAAAATGACCTTTTGCCCGTGGTGGTATAACTATATTAAAATTAATAACTTGTAAGAATTGGAATATTAGCTCAGTCGGTAAAAATCCGACTCTTAATCAGAGGGTGGCTGGTTCGAGTCCAGCATGTCCCACCATTTTTTATTCAAAAACCAACAGTTGTAACTTATCTTATGCCCTCAAAATCTGTAGATATTGAATCCCTCAAGAAACAAGCCGTATTATTTAGAAGAGATATCCTAGAGACATTACAATTAGCCGGTTCAGGGCATCCGGGCGGATCCTTATCTGCCGTTGAAATTATGCTGGTGCTTTACGGATACGCTGCCAACCACAAGCCTCAACAACCAGCCTGGGAAGATAGAGACCGCATTATCATTTCCAAAGGCCACGTGTCTCCGGTTGTTTATGTGACCTTAGCTAATTTCGGATACTTTCCTAAAGAAGAATTAAAAACATTTCGTAAATTTAAAAGCCGTCTGCAAGGACATGTCACCACCAAAATCCCCGGGGTTGAATTTAATACCGGATCCTTAGGCCATGGTCTTTCCTATGCTAACGGGATTGCTTTAGGCGCCAAACTTCGTGGGAAGAACTTTAAATCCTACTGTCTGATGGGGGATGGAGAAATTCAGGAAGGTTCTGTCTGGGAAGCGGCGATGACAGCCTCACACCATCAATTAAATAATGTCTGCGCGATTGTCGATTACAACAAGGTTCAAGAAAATGGACCGACGCAGGATATTAAAGGATTAGAACCTTTAGCAGATAAATGGTCTTCTTTCGGATGGCACGTTTTGGAAGTCGACGGACATAACCTCCAAGAACTCATCACAGCGTTTGATGATTTTAAAAATGTCAAGAATAAGCCTACTGTGATCATTGCCCATACCGTCAAGGGGAAAGGCGTTTCCTTCATGGAAGGCAAATGCGCCTGGCACGGTAAGGCTCCTAATCAGGAACAATTAGCAGCGGCTTTAGCGGAGTTGAAATAATGGAATACAAACCAACCCCTACACGTGATGGTTTCGGTGAAGAGGTAACCTTATTAGGAAAAACAAATCCTAACATTGTTGTTGTCTCCGGAGATTTAGAAGACGCCACTCGCGCGGAATATTTTAAAAAAGAATTTCCTGAACGTTTTTTTAATTTAGGGATTACGGAACAAGATGTCGTCGGAACAGCTGCTGGTTTAAGCTCCCAGGGATTTGTCGCTTTTGCAACATCCTTTGCCGTCTTTATGACCAACCGGGCCTATGACATGATCCGTTTGGATGTCTGCTACAACAACACCAACGTTAAGGTGGTTTGTTCTCATGGCGGCGTTACCGTCGGGGAAGATGGCGCATCTGCTCAATGTTTAGAAGATTTTGCCATCATGCGTGTTCTGCCTAACATGAAGGTGATTTGTCCTGCGGATTATTTAGAAGCCAAAAGAGCGACCCGCGCTATTGTTTCCCAGTATGGTCCTTTTTATATGAGAACTTCCCGCGCTCCACTACCTGTAATCACCAAGGAAGGCGATGCCTTTGTGATTGGTAAAGCCAATGTTCTGCGTAAGGGAAAGGATGCCACCATCATTGCCTGTGGTGTTATGGTCACTGAAGCGTTATCAGCTGCTGAAAAACTTAAATCAGAAGGTCTTGATATTCAAGTGATCAATATGCACACCATCAAACCTATCGATGTTCAAGCCATTATTGATTCTGTTAAAGAAACCGGAGCCATCGTCACTGCTGAAGAGCATCAAATCTACGGGGGACTCGGAAGCGCCGTTGCGGAAGTTGTTGCTCAAAATACTCCCTGTCCCATCGAGATGGTTGCTGTTAAAGATTCCTTTGGAGAAAGCGGAACACCTGCCCAACTCATGGAATACTTCGGTTTAAAAGATACCCATATCATCGAAGCCGTAAAAAAAGTTATCAAACGTAAATAGGGACGAGAATTTACCTACCCTGTACACATTATACGGAGATAAAATGTCTGAAACTATTCTAAACAAATTAGCTTCTTTAGGCCAAAGTCTGTGGATTGATAATATCAGCCGTTCTATCATTGAAAACGGTCAGTTAAAAAGTTTGATCGATCAAGGGTTACGAGGCCAAACGTCCAATCCTACAATTTTCAAACAAGCCATTTCTTCCAGCAACGATTACGATCAAAAAATTCAATCCCTCAATGAAGCAGGGAAGAACACCTTTGAAATATACGATGAATTAACCGTCCAGGATGTCGCCGACGCTGCTGATCTGTTTAAAGGTGTTTATGAGAAGACCAAGGGACTCGATGGTTATGTCAGCCTAGAAATTAATCCTAAACTTGGCAATGAATTTGAAACACAACTCAAAGAAGGTCTGCGTCTTTGGAAGAAACTGAATCGTCGAAACGTGATGATCAAGGTTCCTGCCACCAAGAACGGCATGCAGGTCGTCGAAGGTTTAATTGCCGAAGGCGTTAATGTGAATACCACTTTAATATTCTCCGCCGAACAATATGCTCAGGTCACCTGGGCTTATCTGAAAGGTTTAAAACGTCTGCAGGACAAAGGGGGGGATTTAAGCAAGGTCCGCTCCGTCGCCAGCATTTTTGTTAGTCGCATTGACACCACCATTGACAAATGGCTCGGTGACAATCATTTAAGCGAACTGCAAGGACAAGCTGCTGTCGCTAATTCTCTGATTGTTTACCATAAATTTCAACAAACCTTTGCGACCGAAGAGTTCAAATTGTTACAAGCCAAGGGGGCTCATACCCAACGCGTTCTCTTTGCCTCTACTGGAACCAAGGATCCTAAATACAGCGACATAAAATATGTCACCGAACTCATTGGTTACGATACTGTCAATACCTTACCCGACAAGACGCTGCAAGCCGTCCTTGATCATGGTGTGGCTCAACTCGCTCTTCCGGGAAATGTCGCTCGCGCTCAAGGGATTGTCACAACCTTACGCGAAAAGGGAATTGATGTCGGCATCGTCTGTAATAAACTCTTAGAAGAAGGTCTTCTGGCTTTTGAGAAATCTTTTGAAGAACTCACAGCTTCTATCGAAGAAAAAACGAAAAAGCTTTGTGCCAAATAAGATATTAACCCACTACCAAGGAGAAGAAATAATGAAAAACACATTCGCTATTGTCTTAACCGCTATCATCGGAGCCTCTGTAGCTAGCGTCGTCTTTGCTCAAGAAGCTATGAAAATTGATAGTCTGGAAAACAAAGAAGCTGTGATGCAAAATACTGAAATGGATGGCATGAAAATGGATGCTATGAAAATGAAGGAAGAAGCAACCGAAGGTACTAATGAAGAAATTAGTGAAATCAAAAACGAAGCCAGTGAAGCAGCCGCTCCTGCTAAAGCCGCTTACTAATTAAAAATCACTTCCGCCCTGTACCCATATGGTACAGGGCGTTTTTTTTGTAATTTCAATAGCGATAGAAGAGAGTCTAGATTAAACTAAGGTCACTATGAATCCTTGGAACAACATCTCCTCGTTATCCTACAAACAAATCAAAGAATACCAAAATCACCAACTCAACAGCTTCATCAATACCCATGTTTATCCTTTCAGCTCCCATTACCGTCAGGTCTTTGACGATCATAAAATCAATCCCAAACATATTAAGACTATCGCTGATTTAAAACATCTTCCTTTTACTAGTAAATTAGATTTGATGACCAAGGAGAACCCTCAAAAATTTAGAGATTTTGTCCTTGCTCCTGATCAGAACAAAATTCGTCAATTTTGGCCTAAAACTAAATTGCTTCAAATGGCCCTTCAATCGACCTTTAGAGGAAAAGAATCTGTTTTAGATGCCTTGGGCAAAGAATATCGTCCTATTTTTATGACCTTTACAACAGGAACAACTAACGCACCTGTTCCATTTATTTATAGTCGCTATGATATCGATAATCTCAATCTTTCCGGAAGCCGTATGGTTCATCTTTTTAATATTAAATCTGATGAAAAAATTATGAACATCTTTCCCTTTGCGCCTCATCTGGCTTTTTGGCAAACCTTTTTTGGGGCGCTCGAAGCCAATATTTTTGCTTTAAGCACAGGGGGAGGTAAGGTCATGGGAACCGAGGGTAATTTTACTGCCTTGATGCGTACCAAACCATCCGTGATCCTAGGAGTCCCCAGTTATATTTATCATCTGGTCCGTTATGCCCAAAAACGTCAAGAGAACCTATCCTTCATTAAAAAAATTGTTTTAGGGGCCTCCAAGGTGACCGTCGAATACAAATTTAAACTAGCCGAAATGCTGCGTGATTGCGGCGCTCATCATGTGTTGATTTTTGGAACCTATGGATTTACGGAAGCCCGTACCGCCTGGGCTGAATGTCCGACGGAGAATCATATTTCTAGTGGTTACCATCTTTATCCGGACAAAGAAATCTTTGAAATTGTTGATCCCCAAACAGGTGAGATTAAGAAAGAAGGAGAGGATGGAGAGCTTATCTACACGTCCATCGACTCAAGAGCTTCGGTCGTCCTACGTTATCGAACAGGAGATTTTGTTAAAGGCGGTATTATTCACGAGCCTTGTCCTCATTGCGGACTCATGACGCTTCGAATATCCAGCGACATCTCACGTCTGTCCGACACTAAAGATTTAAATCTTTCTAAAATCAAAGGGATGCTGGTTAATCTTAATCATTTTGCGGAAGTCTTAAACAATCTGCCTGAAATTGATGAATGGCAACTGGAAATTCGTAAACATAACAACGACCCTTATGACAGTGATGAAATTATTATCTATATCCCCCCTAAAGGTCTGGTGAATGAGTCTTCATTCTCGGTGATGCTTAAGGATAAACTGGTAGCAACGACGGAACTGGCTCCGAATGAAATCAAATTTGTTCCGCTTTCTGAAATGATCCAAAGGCTGGAACTTGAAACAGCTAACAAAGAAAAAAGAATTTTAGATTCGAGACCGAAACTATAGGGGGATATCGCATGGAACGCATTGCTATTGTCAACGGAATCCGAACACCATTTTGTAAGATGGGAAGTAACTTCAATAATCTTGGCGCCCAGGAATTAGGACGCATCGCCACCCGGGAACTCATCGAACGCAGCAATCTTGACGTTAAAAATATTGATGAAGTTATTTTTGGATGCGTTGGTCAACCCGCCGATGCCGCTAACATCGCCCGCGTCATTGGCCTTCTAGCCGGTATCCCGATGACAACACCGGCTTATACCGTGCATCGCAACTGCGCCTCAGGTATCGAGGCTGTTGTTTCTGCGGCTATCAAAATTCAGGCCGGAGAAGGGCGCTGTATCCTCGCTGGTGGAACAGAATCCATGAGCAATATTCCTTTTTACTTTTCTAAAGAAGCTCAGGACCTCTTTAGCTTATTGGGCCGAGCAAAGACCCTACCTGCGCGTATCACCACCATGTTAAAATTTCGTCCTCATCATTTCAGTCCCCGCATCGGCTTACAACTCGGCCTCTCTGATCCTTTTTGCGGATTAAATATGGGACAGACGGCAGAGATTCTCGCCAAAGAATTTGGGATCACCCGAAAAGAACAAGATGAATTCTCATTAATCAGTCATCAAAGAGCATTGGCCAGTCGAGAAATTTTGCGAGAAGAGATCGTTCCTGTCATTCCTGCTCCTAAATATAAAGAAGCCGTCATCGATGATAATGGTCCACGAGAAGGCCAGACCTACGAAGCCTTAGCCAAACTCAAACCTTTTTTTGAAAAGGGAACAGGGACCGTCACTGCCGGAAACTCCAGTCAAATCACAGATGGTGCCGCGGCGTTATTGGTGATGTCAGAAAGCAGGGCCAGGGAGCTTGGACTTAAACCCCTAGGATTTATTCGATC
>JADFYF010000048.1 GCA_015233165.1 Candidatus Omnitrophota bacterium | reverse complement strand
ATAACAGCCTGAGGATAGGAAACCTTGGTAATCTCCTTGATATTGTCTTCCTTAGCCTTATAAAAGATTTCAAATAAAATAATAAAAGCTCCCCCCAGAAACAAGGACCAAATGACCACCAGTGCATTACCCAATAAATAATGTTTAATTAGTTTATAAAGAATGAAGCCCACAATAGCTGTTGGCACAAAGGCAGCAGCCACCTTAAGAACAACCTCCCAATCCAATAAAAACGTACGCCAATACAGCCCTGCCACCGCACAGATGGCCCCCAACTGAATCGCAATTTCAAACGTCTTTACAAATTCTGTTTCAGGAATGTGCATCAGGTGGGAGGCAATAATCATATGCCCCGTCGAGGAGACAGGAAGAAACTCTGTGATACCTTCGATGATGCCTAGTATGATTGCGTGAAATATATCCATAAACTCTTCCTGTCATTCCCGAATGCATTTGTCGGGAATCTAGTTCTTGCTAATTTTTGGACCCCCGATAGAAACATTCGGGGGTGACAATATTCTTAATCAAGCTCCACAGCAATCCACGAGGCGCTGTCCAAAGGCACGTTCCCCAGATAGGTACGGGCGCTGGTTAAAATTTTATCCGGATTCCCTAACAATTTCAAAGGCACGGCCAGGGTGACTTCATTAGGATTTCTTTTGACGATAATGCCATCCTGCTCAATACGATGAGCCTGATCATAAAGCGTATAACTGTTGCTTCCCAGACGTAAACTGATCTTGGGCATCTGTCCAAAAGGAATCTTCTTGTTATAACCAAAAATATAAATAAACGCTTCTACGTCCTGAGCTAGAGGTTTAGACAATTCAATCGATACAATCAAATCATCACCCTGCCAACGAACGAACTTCCATTCCACTCCGATAAACGACGTCTTCTCCCTGGAATTAAACTCTTCCGGAAGCTCAGCGGCCGTAATCACATTCCGATGGGCTGTAAAAACAGAGGAATTTTCATTAAGATGCAATTTAATAACAGGAAAATCACCGAAAATTTCATTATAACGAACAAAGGACAACAAATACTTAGGAGCCGATTCAAACTGACTCTTGTGGGCCTCCAAAGCAGCCTTCTTGAGGTCAAATTCCGACTGACTGAGATGATACTGCCTCCATCTATTAATTTTACTTAAAGCTTCAGGAGGTTCTTCTAAATAGTTAAGTTTAAAACCCTTATGCTTGGGCCAACCCAGGTAATGAATCAAATACGAATACACTTCCACAGAATCAGACATACGCTCATCCCACAGGGCAATCTTCGTATACAAATTCAACGCCAAATGATCCCCATTATGATCTGACGAATGAGAGACAAAAACCTTAGTCGGCTTAAAATCTCTTAATACAGATCGCAGATCAGCGACGATCTCCTCTCCTTTAAAAGGAGCCCCTTTCCTGAAAGCTTCCTGATAAGGCACATTCGTCGCCCAGGTTAACATACTCCTATAAGGCGCCTTCTTATTCCAGTGTTCATACCAAATATTCAGCGTGCCGAAATCTGGATAGCCTAAGAAAACCAAATTCTTAGGATCAACACCCAGGATACTTGAAGCTGCTACTGCCTCATCCCTGCGAACAAGACCCATGGTCTGAATAGCGCCGGGCATAAAAACAGGATGTTTACGATAAAGCAAAAAGGACCATTGATTGCTGTCCCCGTAGGTCAAAAAAACCGTCTTCACAGGCAACTTCATACTGACAGCTTTTTGAATCACGCCCCCGGCCCCCAGAACCTCATCGTCGGGATGAGGAGCCAAGACCAAGATTCTGTCATTAGGAGATAATTTCAAATCTTCCATGACAGGATCAGCTCCCCAGGCTTTAGCTCCCAACAACACACACAACAGAGCAATGATACACAACTTTTTAAATAATAGATTTGACATAAGAAACCGAATGATACTCCTTAAAAGAATCCCCGTAGGCCATCATCATGGGATATTGATCTCTGGCCACAAATCCTAATTGTTCAAAAAAACGACAGGCGGCCGTATTGCCGTCATGAACGGAAGCAGCCAATTCATGGATATTATTTTGCCTGGCATAATCTAACAATGCCCGCACCAACTTTTGCCCAATGGATTGAGTCCGAAATCCTTTGGCTACGCCGATATGCAGATGCCCCTGATGACTGTGAAACGATTGCTTACGCCAGACAAAAACTCTTCGCCAATTCTTCAGCATGGATTTGAAGATCAGCAAGAATTCCCGACGGAAGAATACTCCCCTGACGAGTCCCTTAATGATCAGTTTAGGAATAATCAAAAACATCACCGCAAGACCGTAGCGACGATTATCCAGGCAGCCATTGATATAGCCCACCACCGCTCCGTCGACGTCTGCCACAAAGGTGCTATCAGGCTCGTAATCCAGATAATAACTTGTCAAAAGATCTGCCGCAAATTCCCGGTCAGGAAAAAAATTTTCAATCTTTTCTCCCCGGTCCGCCACATCACAACAAATCTGACGAAGCGCAGCGCGATCCGTCTTGTTAAAAGGACGTATTGTAATCATATTCTTAAAATGTTCAACCTTTAAAACGACCCTAAATAAGTCTTATAAATTTATAACTTTATAAGCCCCAATAGGTATCGTCAATGCATTTCTTCAGAAGCTTCCTTGCTTTCTAAAAAATAAGAACATACAATTGCACTATGTCTAAATTAAGAATTCTGCTTTTTTCTCTTCTTTTGCTATCTCCTCTTCCCTCTCAAGCAGAAGAGGGGTCTTTGATAGGTCGGATGCAAAACATCGAGCCATCGCTCGTTGAAATCAGAACGGTCTATGCACGGACTCTAAAAAAAAGAAATGGCCGGGCTGCCATAGCCTCCTATGAGCGTCATGGGGCTGGGATTATCATCGATCCTTCCGGGATTATTGTCACCAATACCCACATTATTGCCAATGCGCCTCATACCTATGTGGGGTTATCTAATGGAAAAATCCTTGAAGCTACCGTTCTCTACTCCAGCGAAGCAGATTTTAGCTTCTTAAAAATAAAGTATCCCCATCCGCTCAAGGCCATCACCTGGGCTGATTCTTCCGAAGCCAAAATAGGACAATCTATTATTGCGTTAGGCAGTTCCGATTATAATTACCAAAGTATCCTCGGCGGAGAAATCACCAGCCTGATCGAAAGTAGGTCTTCAGGGGCCATCGAACTTCTTGAGCTGAATCTCAACCTTTATGAAGGAGACAGTGGCGGTCCCATCCTGGATCAAGAAGGACATCTGCTAGGATTAGTGATGGCCAAACGTAAGACTCAAGACCGTAAAAGCTACGCCATCGCCTCCAACAAAATCAGACAAGAATATTTGAAATATAGATAGAACATGCCATAATGGCGCCATGAATTTCTTTAAAAAATGGTTTTGGTTGTGGATAGTGGCTGTTTGTCTGAGTTGCTACATCCGTCTTTACCCCCTTCGCGCGCATATCTGGGATCCCACGTACGATAAAGCTTCGATGTTTGTCGTCTACAATATCAAGAAAACTCTTTTAGAACAAATTCATCTTCAAGCACCTCAAATCCCCTTAAGTGTAGCCCAGGGCATGGCTACGACTAAACTCAACGAAACCCTGCACAATGATTCCGCCAAGCTTCAGGAAGCTATTGAAAATGTTAATCAACAAATGTTTACGGCTTCCGGCAAAAAAGCCAACATTTATCTCCTCGAGGCTGATCCCTACTATTTTTATTATCTGACTCAAAACATCGTCGATCATGGCCGAATGGCCGAAATTGTTAAAGGCAGTAAATATTTTGATCCCCTCATGGCTGCTCCCTTTGGTTTCTGGCAACCCATGACGTACCATCCTTATGTAGGTTTTGTTATTTATAAGATCTTTCAAATCTTTAATCCCGACATTTCTCTCATGGCAGCAGTGGCCTATACGCCTTTAATTCTCATGGCACTCGTCCTAGTGGCCTTCTTTCTGACGTGCCGAACCCTTAATCTTTCCGCCGGAGCCTCCTTTGTGGCCAGTCTTTTCTATATCATGGCCCCAGTCATTCTGAAACGATCGTCGCTCGGATGGTATCGCACCGATCCCTACAACATTTTGTTTACTCTTTTACTTTTACCCATCATTTTTAAAGTTATTACCTGCCTTGATCCTAAAAAAATCTGGAAGTACATCCTCCTTTTTGGACTAACCCTGACAGGCTTTGCAGCCATATGGCAAGGTTGGGGGTTTATGCTTGTTATCACCTTAGCCATCCTTGGCGTTTGCTTCGCCTATTCCCTTCTGATTAAAGATACCTCCTCCCTAAGGCGTTACGCCTTTCTTGGGCTTGGCCTGACGATAGCAACACTTCTGGGTATCAGCCTTCTTTTTGGATTTGGAGATTTCTTTCAGTTGTTAAAAGAAGCCTGTGGAGAGTTTCTTAAATTCACGGTTAAGAAATTTGGTCTTTGGCCTAATTTATTTATGGAGGTCGGAGAGCTTAAAAAATCTTCTCTTTCCGATTTACTCAGTGATAGCGGCGGGATCCTCTTCTTATTGGCCGGCATGAGCAGCTTCGCCTGGTGTTTATGGCAAATTGTCAAAGGACAACAGAAAGAATACACTCTTAAGATTTTAGCCCTAAGCACCTTCTTTGTCACCTGTATCGCTATGGTTCTCTTTGCCGAACGATTCTCTATCTTCGCCCTCATTGGCTTATCCTTATTTCTGGCCATAGGCCTAGATGCTCTTTTAAAAACACCTTTATTCCTCAAGATGTCCTGGATTCGTCCTTTTGCCATCGTCGCTCTGTCTTTATTTGTTTTTATCAATGCCCAGAAAAATATCAGGACAGCCCTCACCCCTATTTTTAATTCCGCCTGGGAAGACGCCTTGCTGGATGTTAAGAACAAAACCCCCAAGGATAGCATCATCAACTGCTGGTGGCCTCCGGGCCATTTTATTAAGGGCATTGCTCACAGGCGGGTGATGTTTGACGGGGCAACGTTAAGTGAAAGTGCGACCGGCTATTGGATGGCGAATATCTTGCTCAGTACAGATGAAGATCAGGCCGCCGGTCTTCTACGGATGCTTAATCTCAGTGGGAATAAGGCGGTCGATTTCTTAACCTCTAAGGGTCTTAAAACATCTCAGGCCGTCGCCCTGCTATCCACCATCGCATCAAGAACAAATGCCGAAGCCTTATCTATGATTGAAGCTGTATTAAACAATAAAGAAGACGCGAGAAATCTTCTAACCATCATCCGAGGAGGATCTCCTCACAGCTATGTGCTTCTCTACAATGAAATGGTCGATCAAAATCTAGGATTATCCTTCATGGGGAAATGGAACATCAAACGAGTGGAAACTCTCAATGAAAACCCCGCCATGTTGGCCTCTGTTCCTGCTCGTAACAGCGCTGGGTATCTGGATTTCTTGTGGGACCTAGCCGGAGGCCAGACTCATTACAGCCCTCCCTTACAACTGCTCTCGCAAAATGATCAGACGATATCCTTTAGTGAGAACCTCACCATCGATCGATCGACGATGAAATCTGTCATTAACTCACCCACCTACGGACAAGGGATTCCCTCAAGTATTGTATACTCTGATGGTCAAAGAATTCTTGAAAAAAGCTACCCGAATGCCTCACTTAAATACTCAGTTGTTTTATACACTCAAGATGGTCAAATCATGGCCAGATTAATGGATCGCAGCTTAGCGAATTCCCTACTCATTAAACTCTTTTTCTTTGATGCCACAGGGATGGAACACTTTAAAACATTAACATCGACAAGCGATTTGACGGGAAGAACACAAATAAAAGTGTTTGAATTAAATTGGAATTAATATAACTGCAGCATAACACTACAACTGGTCTAACCTGCCACGAAGACGAACCTTTATACCTTTAGGCACATCTGAAGTGTTTTCAAAACTATTCTTACTCTGATCTTCATCCTGATTATCCGATGTATTCACAAAATCATCTAACACAACTCTACGGTTCTCACGAACCGACTTCTCTAACCTATCCGCAAAATCCTCCTGCCCCATATCTCTAAGTTGAGTGATAACATCCAAGACCTTCTCTCTTTGGTTATTTGCAAAATAAGCTATCCCTAAACCAAAATAGGCATTAGGATTAGGAATTGTCTTGATGACATCCTTAAAATAAATAATCGCCCTCCCTGGATTTGTACTCTTACCCAACAAACAAATCCATCCCAATGTTAATTTCACCGCCGGCATATTAGGATTGATCTTTAAAACCTTCTCAAAAGAAACCTTAGCCTTATCCAATTGTCCAATCGAATAATATAATCGTCCTAATTGCTCCAGGGCCTGTGAATTGGTCGGATCTTTCTCAACAGCCATCTTATAATAATACACTACCTCTTCAATATCTGAACCCTTAGATTTCAAAGCAAGCCCTAGTCCTATATAAGCTGGTGCAAATTGAGGAACATCCTTAATAATATCCTGATAGATCTCAATGGATTTGTCGAATTCCCCTTTGTTGTAAAAGTCTAAAGCAGACTCATACCTGTCACGTAAAGTGGCACAAGAACCTAAAGAGGGATAAAACAAACACAGGAAGAATACAAATAGAAGAATTTTAATTCTTTTTGGTATCTGCGGCATCAGATTGAGGAACACTCGATGAAGAAGCCTCAAGAAGCTTCTTGTCTGCTTTCTTAAAAACAATAATCTTAGCAATGGTCATTGTTGCTTTAATATCATCTGAATCTGTTTTCTTAGAACCTAGATTAAATTTTACAACCTTAATCAACTCCTCAGACGTATTAACTAAATGCATAAAATTAACAATGCTCTTCAAGTCCCCGGTACATTCGATATCCGCAGAATATTTAGGATTATTAGGATCTTGTGGAGTATTCGATAAAACTTCCTTGGATAAAACAATATTGGCCTTGGTCGCAATAATCTCAATTTTCTTCAATAAAGCCGTACTAATTTCACTTTCCGGAGGAAGTTTATCCGTCAAGTAAGGAGCAACGTCTTTCGACTCTTTTAAAATCTTATCTTTATAATTTAAGAAGCGTAGATCTTCTTTAATCGACTGCTCTTCTTTGGCCGTCTCTTCATCGATGGATGCCAAACGAGACATAGTAGGACCGATTAAAAGACGATCGAACAAAGCAACAATCACTATAATCAAAGCAATGGCTAATAATTTCTTACCTTGTTCAGAAAGTTCAGATATAAATTTATTAATCACCCTACGACTCCTTAGAAGATTCTTCTACTTTTAGTTTAATCTCAAAAGAAACTATATCTTTCCCATTATCCTTTTTAGTCGTCGTAGATGTTTTAACATCCTTAAACATTGGCGAAGCTGTTAACGCCTTTTCATAGGCATTGACTTGGGCCATAGAATCAGAATAGCTCAACGCTGATGGAGAAAGACCCGTAATTGTTAATGTGTCATCCTCATCAAACGAAATTGTATTTAAATAAATTTTGTTAGGCGTGACCTTATATAATCCACGAAGAATTTCTAAACTGACCATACGTCCCTGCAAATACTTCTTAACGACCTTGATCTTATTTAACCCCTCCTGAAGCCTCTGAACTTCCTCTTTTTGAGAAGCAAACTGAGCTTTGAGATTTTGGTTAAGATAGGCATCCTTAAAATAAATGTTACTCATTATAGCGCCACCCAACAAAAGTAAAATGAGCAGAGCAGCAATAACAGTCTTGATCGCTTCCTTACTTTGTCTTTCAACAGTCTTCTTAGCAATCATCTCCTCTGGCATTAAATTGACTTCACATTTAGAAACCCCTACCACAGGAGAAATAACATCTAAGAAAGAGTCATCAGCAAAGTCTTTTTCTAATTTACTTTTAACTGCAGCTGCTTTAACAAAATTAGCATAGGGAGTGACTACCACTTCAGCTCTAAGTCCTTCTTTTAAAGCGGGGACAATCGTTTTAACAAGCTCGTGTTCTGTCGTCAGATGAAACTTAGATACAGGAAGAGAATTATCTTCGCTGTTATAAGATTCTACAGACTTATTAATTTCATCTAGCAACATAGTGGTCGTTTTGGATCCTTCAACAAGAAGATTCATACCTATCGGGATACTACGACAAAATATAATGGAACCTCTGGCAACCACTAAAAAGTTGACCGATAACTGCGTTATATCGATCACACCGACAGGATCTGATTCCTTCTTTAAATTTAAACCTTTGGAATATAAGCGCCCCATTCCCTCAGGAACAAAAAGAATCTTCTCTACATTCAGAGAAGCCTTCTCCAAAACAGCTAACCGATCTTTCACCACATTCCGATGAACAATAACCAAGAGAACCTTTGTATGATTAACAGCTCCTTGCCCTAAATTAACATATCCAACCAAAACTTCTTCGCGTGAATAGGGTGTGTGACGACTAACTTGCAAATTAATAATCGATTTGATTTCCTGAGGATCAGAAGAAGGAACTTCAATAGTTTTTGAAGTCGAAGAACTTACAGGAATGGTGCAAATAACCGGAGCCTTCTTATCAAACCCATTCAAAATTGTTTTTAACGATTGACCTAAGGCCTCTTGGGAAGGATCGACGACAGAAATGCGGGTAACTTTTTCTACATTGCCAGAAGATTTAACTTGAGCAAGTTTGATAACGCCATCACTCAGTGAAAAACTCAAATATCTCTTATCTGCACCAAACATTTATTTTCCTTTTTTAATTAATTAATTATAACCCAAAATAATATTCACACCACGCAAAAAGTGATTATTTTAATAAAATTCTCTTCTATCTTTCCTTCCAATAAACAATTTTATTTTCTCTGGAAGAAAATATGGCATGGACTTCCTTGGAAAAAGACCGGTGAGCTAAATGAGCCTGAGTATGAATAGAAAAACAATACGAATTTGTCGTTAATAAATTCTGTTTATTCAACGCGTCAATCGCTTGGATTTCTTCAGGCAATAATTTAATGACATTATTGATTTCCGTCGCCACATCAAAAGTCTTTATAAAGACATGATCATCAAAACTGGCCTCTAATTTATCTTGCCCCTGACGAACCTCGATCACCTTCTCAATAAGGGAATCTTCCAATCCCAACGCATAAAGGACTTGTGATGAGGCTGTGTTGATATTAACCTTACCCTCCCCATAAATAGTCACATAGTTAATCAATTTCAAATATTTATCCTTCGTCATTCCCTTAACAAGCAACAACTCATCGAGCGTTTCATAGGCAGCATCTTTCTTAGCATAAGGATACTCCAAATTATTATAATATTCGTCGCTGAAGAATCCACTCACCTGACTTTCTCCCAATTGGCGCCAATCTAAAATTGACTCCGCCAGCGTTCTGGCCGCATCAGGTTTTTCTTCTAAGACTCTTTCAATCAATCGTCCTAAAATGGATACAGACATGACATTCAGATTAATTTTTCTTTCCTCATCAACAACCCCATAACAATCTCCCTGATCTGCTACTGAGTAACTGATCGAAGCGGTATCTTCCGCTAAACCAAATTGACCAAAAACTTCAGAATTACTATGTAAATTCATTTTAAGATTTGTCGAATACGTTTGGTTGGAATGACTTAATTGATTGGTGATGTAACTCGCTGAATATTTTACAGCAGCTTCCAACACATGACTAATCCTGCTCCTTTGATCAAGCTTCTCAAGTACAACTATTTTCTGACGAACGCTCGAGGCAACTCCTACGGCCAAAACGGTCAGAAAACATAAAACCCACAAAGCAAAAATCAGGATAAAACCTTTTTGTTTTTCTAATATCATAGTTTAAAAGCCTATCCACCTACAGGTATCGACAAATACCGTTTGAATTGATGAACTCCGCTATCATCACTAAAACGAACCTCAATCACTATCCCGGAAGGAATGCCATCGCTGATTTCTGACTTAAGCAAGAATCCCTTACTAGAAGATACTTCATAATGAATATCTAAATCTTCTATTCCACTGACAACAACCTTCTCTTCCTGTCCCCACTTCCCTTTAACAGCTTGTGCGTAATTAGCCTGACGACGATAGATGACATGTTCTGAGGGTTCAAAGCGATACTGAACAGCTCCTATTTGATCAATTATTTCTTCGGAAGCCCTGGAAGATTTGATATCCGCTTGTGTCATGACTATCGCTGGAAAAGAAAGTTTTGTTTCTGAACCTTTGAAAGCAAGTCCTGAAACGATTGTTGTTGACCTTAGGTCTTCGGCGACTTTATCTAAGAAAATGTTCACATCAGCATCTCGATTGAGACGTTGTGCTTTAGCCCATAATTTAAGTCCATTACCAAAAGACCTAAAAATAGCAATCCCTAAAATAGCGATCAGGCTAGATACCAACAATACTTCAATAAGCGTGAATGCTTTAGGCTTAAGTTTCATATCTTTGAGAGTAAACTTTCCCGAGACAATTTCATAAGATGCTTTCCGTCATACCAAGACAATGTCACTCTTAGCCGATAGAGATAATCCAGCCCCAACACCGGACTCATTTCAATTCCATAGTTAAAATCAATCCATTTATGATTCATTTCCATGGTTTCCGTTGTTGCTCCTCGGTCAAAACTAGAATCAGAGCTCTCTCGATAAGAACGGGTAATATCAGAAATCTTGCCTTCAATCATTTGGGAAGCGTAAAGCCGGCAGGTCAAATAGGATAAATAATCAACACATAGAAAGAAACTTTTATAAATCATGACGATCCCGGCCGAAAGAATGACCAAGGTAATCATAATCTCGATAAACGTAAAACCTTTGTTCTTATTGCCAGTTAACGATGTCATCCTTATCGGAAGTTTCATCTTTGCCTTTAGAGGAGAGGTCATAATCAGAGCGATGTTGACCAGGAGAAGAATAAACGTAAGAACGTCCCCAGGGATCGACAGGTAACTTTTCTAAATATGGACCATTCCAACCCTGAGGAATAGGATTAGTTATAGGTTTAACCCTCAAAGCATCTAATCCCTGGGCGGTGGTAGGGAAAGAACCATTGTCTAATTCATAAAGCTTCAAAGCCGTTGGAATATTAGCGTCGATATCACTCTTAGCAATCTTAATTTTTGCTTGATCTCCACGACCAGCTAATCGAGGAATAATCATCGCAGAAAGAGCCCCAATAATAATAACCACCAGCATAATCTCTACCAAGGTAAAACCTTTTTTCATCTTGTTATACATAAATATCCTCCTGATCGTGCTTTATAAATATTGTGTCATATACTTGACCCATGAATCCTGCAGCTTATCCATAGAATCAATAGTTGGATAATAAGAACTTCGCAATGCTTCTTCAAAACTTTTACCGTCTCTCAAATATCGACAAAAATTTACAAAACTTTCTTTGCCATAAGTTTTAACCAAAAAATCGACAATGTAAAGACTTTCCGCATAAAAGATTGATGAATATCGATAATCCAGATGAGTTCCTTGATCAACATGTTGCAGAAATGACAATGGCATACTTTGTCCACTCGCAACTACCCGAGCAAGAATGGCTTCATAATTCTGATCTTCACGCTGCTCTTCTAATTGAGCGACCCCTTCGTCAAACCACAAAGGAATCTTTCTATTCGGTCCAATAAAATCATGCAATATCAGGTGGCTAATCTCATGCGGCAGAGTGCTAGTTAAAAAGTTATCCTGTCCTTTGAATGTAACAATCATACGAAGATTAACGGAAGCCAGGTGACTAACTGAGAAACCTTTAGACCATATAGGTTGCCCCGTCGTCCGAGCGTACTCTTCTTGTGAGGAGAAATAAACAATAGGAACTCTCTCATCCCACGTCCAGAAATTCTGATACCTCTCATACCCGACCCGGTCTGCAATACTGGAATAATATTCTTCTGCTCTATTTAAAATCTGTCTTGGAGAATCTTCTCCTGCCTCTTGCTTATAAAACACCTTGAAATGCTTGTCGCTAATCTGCTCCCAGCCATGCAAATCAAGCGTAAAGGCCTCGACATTAGGATGAAGAGAAAACAAAAGAACTATAATAAGGAATGTTTTTTTCACAACTAGTGCGCAAGAATATCCATCGAGAAAATAGGAAGTAACATAGCAAAGACAATAAAACCAACAATTAACCCAACAGACAAAATCATAAGGGGTTCTAACAAGGTAGTCATCACCCGGATACTCTCATTAATGTCCGCTTCGTAAGATTCAGCAATATCCTTTAAGGATTCCTGCAAAGAACCACCTTCTTCCGCCACCGCTAACATTTGACGAATCGTATCTGGAACTAATAAAGACTGATTCAAACAATTCCCTAAACTCTCACCGGACTTTAAATCAGTAATGCAACGTGTCAGATCTTCTCTCAATTGGGGATTAGATATCGTCGGAATAGCAACTTCCATGGAACGGACCAGGGTCAAACCGCTATTAAGGAGCAAGTGTGTTGTTCGAGTGAAACGGGTAAAATCAATCTTTAAAACAAATTCTCTAAGAAAAGGTGTTCGTAAAATCCACCCCCCAATCATAATCTTGGCAGAGGCTGTCTTTCTCCATCGATTGATAAAGAAAACAGCCAGTGAAGTCCCAACAACAATAGGAATCCAAAAAACATTTAGAAACGCGCTAATTTTCATGATAACCAGCGTCGGCAAAGGTAAGGCTTGAGCCGTATCCGTATAAATCACAGCAATCTTCGGTAACACAAAGGTTAATATAAAAAAGATTGTCAAGATCCCTACTGATAACATAACCGCAGGATAAATCATTGCTCCTGTGACTTTAGAAAGAAGATCCTGCTGCTTCTTTTGAAACTCAGCGACGTCTAAAAGCACATCTCGTAAATGACCAATTTCTTCACCCGCCTGAACCATCGCGACATATAAAGGAGAAAAAATCTCAGGATAATCTCTAAGCGTTAAAGAAAAAGAACGCCCGCTTCTAACGCTTGAGGCAATCTCGCTGATAATTCTTGCTAAATAAACATTCTTAGTCTGGTTGCTAATGACTTCCAGTGCTTTTAATAAAGAGACCCCTGATTTAACCAACCCACCTAATTGTTTAGTCAATTGATAAACTTCTTTAGCTTTGATTTTTCGAGGACGAATATTGCGGACTAAAACACCTTGAGACGATTCTTCCAAGGAAACAGGAACCAACCCCATCTGATGGATTAATTCCAAAGCTTCTTCTGGATGAGCAGCTTCCAGATGACCCGTAACGGTTTCTGCTGAACTCTTTTTTGCTTTATAGAAATACGATGGCATAAGATTAGGACAGGGCTGCGACAGGTGAAGTGTCAAAATTATCTTTGGTCGCTACATACATGACTTCCGACGGTGTTGTCAAACCGCTAAAGACACAATACCAACCATTCTGACGCAAGGTCTGCATACCAGACGCAATGGCTGCTTTTTTGATCATCTCAACACTCGGCTGAGAAGTTAACATGGCACGAATATTTTCATGCATAGGAAGGATTTCATAAATAGCTGTGCGACCATAAAAACCTGTGCCATGGCAATGATCACAACCCTTCCCCTTATAAGTCTTAAAGTTCACGGAGGGTAGTGATAAGGACCTTCTAATTTCTTCACGAATGATTG
>JADFYF010000047.1 GCA_015233165.1 Candidatus Omnitrophota bacterium | reverse complement strand
AACGTACTTGTAACAGGGAACACGACCTTAAATGGTAATGTGTATGTATCTGGGACAACGACGTTGGTTGGAAATGAGTTAGTGTCAGGAAACGTAACAGTCACTGGTGTCACAAGAATCACATCAACAGGTACTGCTAATCAAGCAATTATTGATCAGACAAGTGCTCGTTTAGTGAGTGCAGATGGTACTCAAAGTGTTGCGGTCAATAATACCAATACAACAATTACGGCTGCTGCAGGTCATACGGTTACAGTTGATTCAACGACAACTACTATCAATGGGTCAGCTAAGATCTATGCTGGTAGCACAACGAATACTAACAATATCATTGTTGATTCCACCAGTTCACGTATGGTCAGTGCTGACGGGTACACAAGTTCAGCGATCAGCAACAGCACGTATTCTGTGGTGGTTGATAGTGATGCTTCAAATCTAAATGCTCAGGGAGCTTTGAATATTACTCCTACGACAGCAAGCTTGTTAGTAAATAATAATTCAACCGGTATAGCTCATGGGATCAGTATCGGTCAAACAAGTACCGTAATCTCTGGTGGTACGCATTCGACATCATTAACCTTAGATGATACCGGAGCTACGTTTGCAAATACTACTACAGGTGGTGGTCCGGCAAGAGTTACCGGTGTTGCCGATGGTGCATCACAGTATGATGCCGTTAACTTCGGACAGTTGCAAGGTATTGCCAAGAAGTCTTACGGAGGTATCGCATCCGTCGCTGCTATGGCAAATATTCCTGCCCCTGCACCAGGTCATGATTACTCTATTGGTATTGGGTATGGTAATTACCTGGGTGAAGATGCCTACGCTTTCGGCGCTAAGGCCATCGTTGGTAAGAATAGAAATATTACGCTTTCAGCCAGTATTGGGGTTGTTAACAAGACTCCTACAACAGGTGTTGGCGCAAGTTATAGTTTCTAATTGTACCGTTTGAAACAAAACCCTCTGTCATGCTTACGCGTGACAGAGGGTTTTGTTTTGTAACAAGGTTTTACTGATGTAGCAGTCAGAGTTGGTTTAATTCAATGTAAAGGTAACTTTTAGAATGCAAGTAACATATACCACACAAAGATCCCTTAAAAGATTCTTTCTTTTGTTTACTGGCCTATTTGTTTTTTTATATTTCTTTAATCCTATTGAAACGGAAGATGTTTGGTGGCATTTAAGCACGGGCAGATGGATTATTGAACATTGGCAATTGCCGCATGTGGATATATTTCCATTTGCTAATGAAACAACTCCCTGGTCTTGTCACAATGAATGGTTAGGGAGTGTCATTCTGTATTCAGTTGTAAAATTATTTGGATTACTAGGTTTAAAGGTCTTTAGATCGTTATTCTTTATTTTGGCGGTTGGTATTTTGTTTCGTTATGCGTATAAGCGTCTTCCTTTTTCACTTCTTATTATTTTCAGTTTATTAGTCATTTTTGGGATTTCTGGTCGCAGTTTTCTTAAGCCGGATGTATTTAACATTTTCTTTATTCAGTTGTTTCTGATCAATCTTTTTAATTATGAGGATAGTGGTTGTCGTCGATATCTCTGTGTTTTACCGATTCTGATTTGTCTTTGGTTTAATATTCACTTAGGCGGGTTTGTCTATGGGATGTCCTTATTGTCTATATTTATTTTATCCGCAGGTATTCAACGTCTTCAATTAAATTTCAGACAAAGTAACTCTATAGAGAAAATAGATGCTAATAGGAAGGTTAAGCATTTAGCATTAATCATTCTTATTTGTTTAGCAAGCTTTATTCTCAACCCTTATGGGATTGAAGGTTTCTTATATCCTTTCAAGGTTTTTTTAATACCAGATTATATTGGTTTTTATAAATTTGCCTCAACGATTCAAGAAAACCTGTCTCCTTGGTATATCTTTAAGTCTTTTAGTTATTTTTATTATTTTGTATTGTTTGTGCTTGCTTCAGGGGTTCTTTTCTTGAATAAGAAGAATAATTTAACTCTCATTATTCTTCTAACCTTCTCATCGATTGCTTTCTTATGTGTTGGAAGGAATTCGGTCTTTTTTACGATTGTTTGTGCGTATGTCTTTATCGTAGGTATCAAAGATATGAAATTTAATGAGTTTTGGCAAAGGTTGCCATTTTTAAGAGTTATTGAATATGTTTTATATCTAGGCATTGCTTTCTTTTTAGTCATTCAAATCTCGAGTATTTGGTCTAAAGAGAGCTATTTTAACAGACAGGTATTAAATAATCGTTTTCTTGAAAGCAATCCTTACTCTAAAGATGTGATTGAATTATTGATCAGAAATAATATAACAGGACCTGTTTTTAACTCAGATTCATTAGGTGGGCAAATGTTGTGGTTAGGGTATCCTTCCTTGAGACCTTTTCGTGACGGGCGGAATAATTCTTATGAACGATGCAATGATGCCTTAGTGGCCATGTCTTTTCCTAAAGAGAATTGGCTGAGCCTTGAGAAGCGCTATAACATTAAAATAGTTGTATTACGTCCAGATATTTCACTTGAAAGGAATGTGCTCAATTATTTAAGCACTCAATCCGCGTGGCAATTGATTGCTGTTAACGGGACCTTGGCAGTATATGTGAAAAGGGGAGAATTTATTTTACCTAAAGAATTAGACGGTTTTGAAGGGTTTCTCAAATCACACAAATATTTCACGGTGAATGATCTACACACACTCAAAGCATTAAAGAAAGAAAGGCATGTTTCAAGGATACAGCAAATCCTTTTTCCATCAGCAGATAACGTTGTTTATTCAGACTTTTTTTCATTATATCTTCTTGGTTATCAGGGAGCTGCCGTTCAAGATGTGATTGAAGCGTTAAAGGTGGGAGATCGACCCGAGGTACACAATGCAGCAAATTTTATCCTAAAACAATTTCCTGATATTAAATAAAAGAATTGATTCTGCATTTTCTGCTCTAGAAGACTTCTTTACGAGGATGAAAAGTTCTGGTGTGTGGATCAATTAATAAGGCAAATATGAATAAGCGTATAGAACCGTTGGATTGGTTACGTGGTCTGATGGCTTTAAGTATTATGTTTTATCATTTAATTCTTTTTAACTTTGGCCAACCCAGTTCTAGCTCTATTGTTGGTCGGTTAAGTATTTACGGAGTATCTATTTTCTTTGTTATCTCCGGTTTAACAAATGCAGTGATTTGTGAACGATGTTTAGAGGGGCTTTCTAGTGTTATAAGCTTTTATATGAAAAGATTGTTTAGAATACTGCCATTATTTTGGTTATGCATTCCGTTAACGATTTTTGTTTTGCATTTGTCTTGGGATGGATGGCGAATATTTCTAAATTTATCAATGTTGTTTTCAATAGGAGATCCTAAGGCGGCTATTCCTATCGGGGGATGGTCCATAGGTAATGAAATGGTCTATTATGCTCTTACTCCTGCATTCATATGGCTATATAGGAAGAATAAGCGATTAGGGGATCTTCTTTTTTTTGGATCATTTATTATAGCGATGTATTTTTCACTAAAAGTTCTTCATCTAGAAGAGAGTTACTCCGGACAATTCTTTAAGGCCTGGTGTCATCCTTTAAATAATTTGTTTTATTATCTTGCGGGGGTATCGTTATTTTATAATTCGGGTAGTTTCACTATTAATAAATGGTGCAATTATTTCCTGTTGATTTGTTTTGTTTTATTATTTATTTTTACTCCGGTGTTTGGGGATCTTATTCATGTGATGTATGGTTTCAATCGGGTCATTTTTTCGATATGTTCAATAGGAATCGTTTTTTGTTTTTACCATATTGAAGTTAATTTTCCTCTTAGGATTAATAAGATACTTTCGCTTTTTGGGATGGCAACATATTCAGTGTATTTGCTTCACCCTATTATCTACGCGGGGTTTCTTAATATTCTTAACGCCGTTGGTATTCATGATGCTATTTCCAAAATATTAGTAGGGGCTACGTTTACATGCATCATTTCAATGTATAGTTTTAGATATTTTGAATCTTTCTTTATTGAATTAGGGAAGAAGATTTCCGATAAGATATTAATTATTAATCCTAAGGAATTTATTGATTTTGGGGGAGTCTTTATGAAAAATAATTACTTTAAATTGTTTTCCATAGCAAGTGTTTTATGCCTGGGCGTTCTTGTTTATTCGAATACTTTTCATGCAGCTTTTCAAATGGATGATAATCCCTCCATTATCGACAATCTTGCGATCAGAAATATGCAGAATTTATCTCAGATTTGGAGTTTCTGGCCTTGCCGTTTCTTAACCTACCTTTCGATTGCCTTTAATTATCAATATTCTCATCTGGATGTTGTTGGCTACCACATTCTTAATTTGATCGTTCACCTGGGCTCTGCGATGTTGGTATTCTGGTTTGTTCTTCTGACGCTTTCCACTCCGGTGATGAAAGCTAACAGGATCGCACCGTATGCTAATGGGGTGGCTTTATGGGTTAGCTTGGTCTTTGTTTCTCATCCTCTTCAGACGGAAGCGGTCACCTATATTGTGCAGCGCGCCACATCCTTGGCTGCATTCTTTTATTTAGCGTCGCTATGTTTGTATGTTAAGGCAAGAGTGCTGCAGGAGGGAAGGGACAAGTCTGGTCATGAGCGATACTATTATATTCTTGCCCTGATTCTAGCCGTGATGGCTATGTTTACTAAGGAAATGGCTATTACCCTGCCCTTGATGATTCTTCTTTACGAAATCAGTTTTCTTAAGACGAATAAGACGATCGATTGGAAGAAACTTATTCCTTTTATGCTGACCATCGTCATTATTCCTATGACCATGGTGATGACCAAATACATCGACTTTCAGAACTTAAAGCGAGCAGGAGAGCAGGCTCAGAATATCGATTCCATTCATTATTTGCTGACGCAGTTTCGAGTGATCGTCACCTACTTGAGGCTGCTTGTTGTTCCTATCCATCAGAACCTGGATTATGATTTTCCAGTGTCTAAAAGTTTTTTTGAGTTGAGCACCTTGGGTAGTTTCTTGGTGTTGGCAGCTATTCTTTATACGGCCAAACGATTATTTAGGAATTACCGACTATTATCATTTTCTATTTTCTTTTTCTTCTTAAGCTTGTTGCCGGAATCAAGCATTTTGCCGATTAAGGATGTGATTTTTGAGCACAGGCTATATCTACCTATGTTGGGCTATGGATTGTTGTTAGTCGGTGGGCTAACCTATTTATGGGAGAAGAAATCATTTCTTGCCGTTGGAATTGTTTTAACGCTGATCATTGGCGTTAATTCTTTGTTAACTTACGAAAGAAATAAGGTCTGGCAGGATATGTATCATCTTTGGGACGATACTGCCGCTAAGTCACCCCACAAGGAGAGGCCTCGTAGCAACAGGGGATTAAGCAACGATATCCTAGGTAATTATAAGGAGGCTTTGGAGGATTATCGAAAGGCGAAGGAGTTAAATCCTAAATTCCCGGAAGCCTATTACAATAGCGGCGTTGTTTATA
This sequence comes from Candidatus Omnitrophota bacterium, assembly GCA_015233165.1. GTDB lineage: Bacteria > Omnitrophota > Gorgyraeia > Zapsychrales > Fredricksoniimonadaceae > JACQCF01. Next base: position 9,095 of record JADFYF010000047.1, on the reverse strand, counting down.
CAAAGATGGGTAAGATTCCTCAGGCCATTGCTGAGTATAACAGGGCTATTGAACTAAATCCTAGCTATGCGGATGCGTATTGTAATCTAGGAACCATTTACAGTAATCAAGGACATTTCGATCTGGCTCTTTTAAATTATATTAACGCTATTAATACTAATCCTTATAAGGCTGTCTTTTATAAGAATAGAGCCAATACATTGAGTAAGCTAAACAGGCTCTCTGAAGCTGTATCTGATTATACAGTGGCGCTTAAGTTAGACCCTTTGGACATCACTTTATATAATAACCGTGGAGCGATCTATGACCAACTGGGGAATCCCTCCCAGGCCGTTCTCGATTACACTAAAGCTATTGCATTAAATCCCCATCTGGCAAGTATTTATCTTAATAGGGGAAATAGTAATAATAAGTTAGGAAGATTAACGGAAGCCCTTAAAGATTATAATCAGGCGATTTCCCTGAATCCTAATTATCCCGATGCGTATGGGAATTTAGCGATCACCTATTATCAGTTAAGGATATACGATAAAGCTCTTGAAAGCCTGAATCGTTTAGAACAATTCAAATCAACTTATGATTCAAAGCGTATTGAGCAAATTAGAAAATTATTAACGGAGAAGAAATAGATGAAAGCTTCCCTCAAAGAGAGTTTTTGTAAAATAGAGAAGTTCCTTCCCTTGGTGGTCTTATTGGTAGGGATTTTACTTTATATCGTACCGTTAAAAAGCACAGAGTTTTATTATGATGATATACGCTCTATTCAACAAAACGACATCATTCGGAAGATGGATATCCCGACTATTTTTGATTCTTTTAATACAAGGACGTTGGTTGGTTTGAGCTTCGCGTTGAATTATAAACTCGCGGGGTTAAATCCGATGGGATATCGTCTAGTTAACCTACTGATCCATTGTCTAAACACAATCTTGGTTTATTTCTTGCTGAAGAATATTCTTGCTGGTTGGCTTAATCGCAAATCAAAAGTCTTTGTTCATGTGCAGGTAGCTTCGTTATTTGCTGCTTTTATATTTCTCTGTCACCCAATCCAAACCGAGCCGGTCAATTTTATTACGCAGAGATTTGTTTTATTAGGGACTTTGTTTTACTTATTAACAATCACTTTTTATGTCAAATATAGATCTCAGTCTAAGAGGGGCTATTTATTCTTATCGATATTCTTTGCAACATTAGCCATGTTTTGTAAGGAATTTGTCGTAACTTTGCCTATTATGCTTTCTCTCTATGAATTTTATTTTTTAGGAGAAAAGAATGAAGGGATGTGGGTGCGTCTTCGACGATTAATCCCGTTTTTTGTAGTTATCCTCATTATTCCATTTTTATTATTAAGAACCCCTTCGGATGCCTCTATTGTGGCTAATATCGCAGATACTAAGGTCATTAATGAGGGAGGACAGCAGAAGAAGGTTATTGATATTACAAGAGCGCATTATGGCTTAAGCCGGGAGAAGTATTTCTTAACAGAATTAAATGTCATATGTACCTACATGAGATTATTGTTTGTCCCTGTGAATCAAAATCTGGATTATGACTATCCGCTTGTTTTGAAATTAAATACCAAGACAGTGATTTGTGGTCTTTTCTTATTAGGGTTATTTATTTTGGCTATAAGGATGTATAAAAAGCGACGGATCCTTTCCTTTGGTATCTTATGGTTCTTTATCGCATTAAGTGTGGAGTCTAGTTTTATTCCGATTGGACATGTCATTGCAGAGTACCGCGTTTATCTAGCCAGTGTGGGTTTTGCAATATTGATAGCTGTTTTTATTTACTCGAGGAATATGGATGTTAAGAAGTTAAATTTTTTGACTGCTGTAATATTATTGATTTTAGGGATTCTTACCTATCAAAGGAACCTGGTTTGGAAGAATGAGAGCTCCTTATGGGAAGATATCGTTGCGAAATCCCCTAACAAATCTAGACCCCACAATAACTTGGCTCTGAGTTATGACCTAAAGGGCGACTATGTCAATGCCCTAAAGGAATATCAAAAGGCAGTTGAGCTTTATCCTAATGATGCCCAGACGTACTACAATATGGGAGTTGTTTATGGGAAAATGCAAAATATCAATCAGGCTTTAGTCGAGTATAATAAGGCAATCCAGGTCGATCCCAATTATGCAGATGCTTATTGTAATCGGGGGACAATCTATAGTTCTTTTGGTAAATTCTCTCAAGCGATTACAGATTATTCTAAAGCGATCGTGTTAACTCCTAAACGTGCCGTTTTATATATCAATCGTGGGAATAGTTATAACTTAAATGGCAACCTAGAAAGGGCTATAGAAGATTACAATAAAGTTATAGAGTTAGATCCAAATTATGCGGCTGCCTATGATAATTTAGCGGTCACTTATTATCAACTCAAGCGATATGATCAGGCACTCGAGTATTTGAGCAAGTTAGAAAAATTCACTGGGTATATGCCTGAAAGGGTTAATTTGCTTAAGAAATTATTACAAGTCAGGAAATAAATAACCTCTTATGAAGTCATCTTCCTTCAAAATCTGGTCAGCTCTAGCTATTATTTGTCTTGGTTTGATGGCTTATTCCAACACCTTTCATGCCTCCTTTCAATTTGATGATAAACCCTCGATTACAGCTAATTATGCGATCAAACATCTAGGGGATATATCAACTATTTGGAATTCATGGCCATGCCGTTTTTTGACCTATCTTTCTTTTGCGTTTAATTACCGGTTAAGTTATTTAGATGTCCTTGGGTATCACTTGACGAATATTCTTATCCATTTGGGAGCAGCCTTACTATTGTGGTGGTTGACTTTATTGACCTTTGAAACTCCTGTTATGAAGAATGATAAGCTCAGTGCATACGCGAACAGGATAGCTTTATTGGCGGGGCTTATTTTTGTTTCTCATCCTATTCAAACGGAAGCTGTTACCTATATTGTCCAAAGAGCCAGTTCTTTAGCAGGCTTGTTTTATTTAGCTACGCTAAGTTGTTATGTCAAGGCGAGATTATTAGAAGAAGATAGGTCGAAATCAACACAACGACGAGTATTTTATGTTTTCGCATTAATTTTAACTGTAGGGACGATGTTTACCAAAGAACATGTTATTACCTTGCCATTCGCCATTTTATTGTATGAAGGATGTTTTTTAAAAAGAGGGAATAAGTTTGATTGGCAGAAAGTAGCGCCATTCTTACTAACAGTTTTCATCATCCCTTTGTCTATGGTGTTGACAAAATATATTGATCTCCATGGAATGAGAAGGACTATTGAAGGGCCGCAAGGTATAAGTTCTTTAGAGTATTTGTTGACGCAATTTAGAGTCATCCTGACCTATATCCGATTATTGATCCTACCTATTAATCAAAATTTAGATTACGAATATTCTATTTCTCATAGTCTTTTTGAATTGGATACCTTTGTTAGTCTGATGATATTAATAGCGATATTTTTTATAGCCCTACGTCTCTTTAAGAATTTTCGTTTGTTGGCTTTTTCTATTTTTTGGTTCTTTTTAACACTTCTTCCAGAATCAAGCATTATCCCTATTCGGGATGTGATTTTTGAACATAGACTTTATTTGCCTATGGTAGGCTATAGTTTGTTTTTAGTAGGGGGGATTTTTTATATTGCAGAGAAGAAATCACTGAAGATAGTTTGTGTCCTATTAGGACTGGTTATTGGCATTAATTCCTATTTAACCTACGAGCGGAATAAAGTCTGGCAAGATGAATTTCATTTATGGGATGACACAGTGCATAAATCTCCGCACAAGGAAAGACCCGTTAATGTTCGGGGGAGTCTTTATGAGGCCTTAGGGAAATATGATCTAGCGATCGCAGATTATAATAAGTCCATGGAGTTAAACCCTCACTTTATTGCACCTCTTGCGAATAGGGGGAATTCTTACTTTAAGCAAGGTCAATTAGATTTGGCCATCGCAGATTACACAAGGGTGATTCAGTTAATTCCTAATGATTCAGGGACCTATAATAATCGAGGGAGTGTGTATTTAAAACAAGGCGACCTAGGGAAGGCAGTCAAAGATTTTAATAAGGCGATAGAATTAAATCCTGTGTATTTTGACGCTTATGCCAATCGGGGAGACTGTTATATGAAGCTAGGAAAAGTGACGGAAGCTTTGGCGGATTATAACAAAACAGTTCGTTTAAGCCCTGACTCGATTCAAGCCTATAACAATCGGGCTAATCTATACGATAGACTCAAGGATTTTGATAAAGCCGTTCAGGATTATACTCAAGCGATTCGATTAAATCCTAAGATGACTGTGCTTTATCTTAATAGAGGGGCCTCTTACTTTAGAGAGGGGAGATTTCATGAGGCGGAAGCCGATTTTAGTCAAGCCATACAGCTTAATGGAGCTTATAGGGAAGCTTATATCAATCGGGCAGTGACCTACCTTAAGTTACAGAATTATGATAGAGCCTGGCAAGACGTCCATAGGGCAGAGCAATTAGGAGCATCATTTCCAGCCTTACGTCAATCCCTAGAAAAAGCTACAGGTCGAAATCAATAGTTAGAATTATTCATTTAAAGAAAAACTTAAAGATGCAGAAAAAATCCCTAGATAGAAATACTCTGCAGACACTTCTCTTTGGTCTTATGGGCATATTTATTTTTCTTTTTTTCTTTAGGCCTATTGAGACAGAGGATGTTTGGTGGCATTTAAGTACAGGGCGCTGGATTGTAGAGCATCAACAAACTCCTCATGTAGACATTTTCCCTTTTGCTAATGAATCAACTCCATGGTCATGCCATAACGAATGGCTGGGCAGTGTATTACTTTACTTAATTGTTAAATTTTTTGGTCTTTTTGGTTTAAAAGTATTTAGGTCTTTATTTATTACCTTAGTGATTGGAATCTTATGGCGCTACGCTTATAAGAAAGTTCCGACATTGTTTTTGAGTCTTTTTATTCTTTTAGCTTCTCTTGGAATTGGGAGTCGATGTTTTCTTAAGCCGGATTTATTTAATGTTTTGTTTGTGCAGGTCTTTTTGATTAGTCTTTTTGATCATGAGAAGAAAGGGGCTTGGAAAAGTCTTGGGATTTTACCTGTTTTAAGTTGTGTTTGGTTTAACATCCATATAGGCGCGTTAATTTATGGGATTTCTTTAATATCCATATTTTTTCTTTCATCTGTTATTAATTATTTTCTTCTTAAGAAAAAGGATGATATTGATTATTTAAACTTTAAGAGGGTAAGAAATTTAGGATTATTGCTGTTAGCCTGTTTAGGAAGTTTTATTTTAAATCCTTATGGGTTAGAAGGATTTTTATATCCCTTTAAAGTGTTCTTGATGCCAGACTTTATTGGCTTTTATAAGTTTTCCTCAATTATTGGGGAAATGCATCCTCCAGTCTATATTTTCCAATCAGTTGAGTATTTTTATTATTTTGTCTTATTTTTTATAGGTTTAGGTGTCGTTCTTTTGAATATAAGAAGTAATCTTACTTTAGCATTATTATTTATTTTTTCTTTTTTAGTTTTTCTATCTGTGAGGAGTAGGGGCTCATTTTTTGCCATGGTTTGCTCCTACGTGTTTATTCAGGGGGTTTCCAAGGTGGAGTTTGAGAGAATCGGGCAGAGAATTCCTTATTTGAAAATAATAGAAAACGTGGCTTCAATAGTCTTGTTATTATTCTTGATGATTCAAGTCGCTATTCTTTTATGTCAGAAAACCTATATTGACAAGAAGGTGGTTAATAATTTATTGATGGAAGGAGACCCTTATTCAGACAGGGTAATAGGAGGATTAATTAGTAACCAAATCACAGGTCCTATTTTTAATACGGAAACGCTAGGAGGGAAGATTTTATGGTTGGGGTACCCTTCATTAAGACCTTTTCGAGACGGAAGGAATAATTCCTATGAAAGAAACTATAATCAATTGGTTCTACTTTATCATCCTGAGAAATGGATTGAAGCAGAGAAACGCTATGGCTTTAAGATTGTTATACTGCGCCCCTCCGTGCCATTAGAGAGAGATTTAATGAGATTTATTGCTTCTCAGAATACGTGGCAACTTATTGCGATTGATGGCCCGTGGGCAGTTTATGTCAAGAAAGGGGAGTTTAGTTTACCAAGGGGGCTTAATGATTTTCAGAAGACGATGGAATCGCGTCGATATATGACTGTTAATGATTTAAGGGAGTTAAAACAACTCACAGGGTCTCAAAAACGTTCTCTTAGGTGGCAGGAGTTTTTTGAGCCAGTGTCGAATAAGGGAGATTTGCTTGCTAACTCTCAGTCCAAAGCATGGTTGGGGTATCAGGGAGCAGCCGTTGAAGATTTGATTGAAACTTATAAGGTAGCTGATAGCCCTGAGATTCGAAATGCAGCTAATTTTATTTTGGTACAATATCCTAATCTTAAATAAGGGCACTCTACTTCAGTTAAACGAAAGGAAATACTATGCATGTCGAAGTCTTTTCATTATGTGATGCGGCCACCGTCGATGCTGGTGGGAAGTTAAATATTTTAGGTGCTTTTGATACAATTTGGGCTGTGGAGCTGCCTGTGGTGTATCCGCAATTTGCTGTTGCTCTGCGTGTCCGGTTTGAGAGTATTGAACGCGGGGAGCATAAGGTGGCTTTTAATTTTATTGATATGGATGGCAAACACATTCTTCCTGCAGCTAATGGAGTGATCAATATTAATTTTCAGGATGGGCAACGTTCCGCGTCTGCCAATTCTATTATTAATGTGCAAAGGGTGAAGCTGGAGAATTATGGAGAGTATGCGATTGACATCGCCATCGACGGAAGAAAAGAAGCGTCCTTGCCTTTGTTTGTCATGCGTCGTCCTGCGTAGTGGACTTAATGGAGTTTTACAGATGATTCATAGGTGTAATTCTTTTTTTAATCGTTTCCGTCCTTGGATTTCGTTTTTCTTATTATTCTTAATTCTCGGCATTGTATGCTCGCCAGCAATCTATTTTAATTATCTTCATCATGATGAGGCTTGCTTTTGGCTTAATCTGTTTAGTTATAAACAAAATCTTGCAGATGAGGATTGGGCGATCGGCAGATATGCGGCGGCAGTCTTACTTAATCTACAAGGGTTATTTGTTCATAGAGCTTCAGATGTAACCTTCTTAAGATTCTTAGCCATTCTCTTGTTAAGCGGCAATGCTTATATGCTTTTGCGACGAGTGAGCCGTTTCTCCTGGTCGTATCTTCAGGCTTTCTTAATCGTTTTAGCTATCTCTATTTTGCCAGGGTTCGCGGATGGTGTTTTCTGTGCTTCCAATGTTTATGTGATATGTTCTGTTTTTTTGGCTTGTTGGTCGTTTTGCAGAGCTGAGGATGGTCGAGGTTTTTTTATCCCATCGGTTGCTTTTCTAGCCTCTATTATGTTTTATCCCTCCGGAGCCATGTTTTATTGGACGATGGTGGGGATGTCTATGTTGTTTGTTCAAGACAGGTTTGCCCCGATTTTTATAAAAAAATTATTTCGTGTGACAGGAATAGGCTTAATAAGCCTGTTAAGTTATGCCGTTTTGATTTTTCTGATGTCATTTTATTATAGTCATAAGATTCAGGACGTTAATTATAGCCCCTATAAGCTGGCCCCTGATTGGATAGGTAAATTGCGCTGGTTCTTACAGGAGCCCCTTTTAAACGCTTTAAATTTATGGTGTATCTTTCCTAAATGGTTAACAGCTTTGATTATTGCAGGTTTTATTATCTTGACTGTTTTGATTATGAGTTTTAGGGGATTAAAACAAATTCAAATACATAATAGAAGAGATGTTTTGTTAACCTACGTTTGGCAATCAGCTTTTTTTATTTTTATATTTTTCATGACGTTCTTACCTAATTTAGCCGCTGGGTTTAATGCGGCATTTTATCGTTGTTTGATTCCGTTAACTTCTTTGATAATTTTAGTTTTAATTTGGGCGAGCCTTCAATGGATTAAGCTGATTCCTATCTCAATAGGACGGCCGATCTTGACGGGTTTATTATCTATGGCAGTTATTTATGGAGGAGTCACAACTTTTGACAATGTGTTATATTATCGGGTTTTACCCAGTCATATTGAATGGAATGCTTTTAGAGTGATGGCTCAGAGTATCCCTTTTAAGAAAACAGACTCAATTTATATTATCTGTTCTAACCATATTCCTCAGATTGAACGTTATGATGAATTTGGGGTGTTGACGTCCCATTACCGCCTAGATATGTTTCCTCTTCTAGTAAGTGCGTTTAGTGAAGAAGAATTCGGCTCTGTGCAACTTCCCTTAACCTATATTTCATATCCACAGGATAACAGGATTCTATCCGTTACTAAATTTGTTTATAAGAAGTTCTCTGGAGAGAAGTGGGTTTTAAAGAATATTGCTAACGGAGACTTGACGTATCTTGACTCTTTTCCTGCACAGGATAATATTGGCTCTTATGAGCGTCGCGTTCCTGTAAACGCGGAGGAATTCTTACGAAAGAATCATCCTTATATTCTTGATCTGCGTCAGATGTTTAGTTTGTCGAATTATTACCAATTAATTCATCGAGATTCGTTAGAAAAGCAAACAAACTAGGATTAATTCTTAATATTGTTGACATCGCCATCGACGGAAGAAAAGAAGCGTCCCTGCCTTTGTTTGTGATGAAACGTCCGCAGTAAGTTGTTATTTAATGTCCAGAGTTAAATCCAGAATAACTTCCGCCATCATAGCCGCGCAGGCAGTAACGCGAGGGGCCATTGGGGGGTGTCCGTCGTGGGAGTTGGTGCTGCGATCGCCACAGATGTAGATGTTACCTGCCTTCTTAATCGTCATCGGCTCCTTCTGAGTCAAGCCCGCCATTCCAACGCCACTGACTACAATAGGAAAACGAGGAGCGTAGTACTGGACGAAGCGGCACTTCCAATCGGCCACATCAAAGGCCTCGACGATAAAATCAAAACCTTTAAAGAATGAATCGGCATTTCCTTCGTTCCATTGTGTTTTATGGACAACGATAGTAGCATCAGGATTGATATCCAACAACCGCTTCTTGGTTACATCCACCTTGACGCACCCGACTTCATTGGCAAAGTATTGCTGACGGTTCAGATTGGAGGCATCAATCACATCCTGATC
>JADFYF010000046.1 GCA_015233165.1 Candidatus Omnitrophota bacterium | reverse complement strand
AATTCGTCCGCCAGCGGGCGAATCTTGCCCGCGCCCGGGACCATGGTGGGATTGTCGCAGACGATGCAGCCAGCGATGCTGACGGGCGTGAAGGTTTACGCGAATGAGCCGTTTAGATTTGATTTTATTCTGGATAAAGGTGATAGCCAATCAAATAATCTACAACTTAAAGATGAATCTACTAAGCTTATTAAATATTTCTTAACTTCTTTAACTATACCTGAGAAAGATCTTTGGGTTAACCTGTCTCCTTATGAAAAGGATCGTATTGTTCCTGAGACTTTTGGTGTAACCGAAATGGGAAGGGATTTATTAGCAGAAGACTACATGCTCAAACAGGTTACTGCTTCTTTAATTTATCCTGAAGATGAGGTGGGTAAAAAATTCTGGAATCGAGTTTATGAAGAAGCTTCTAAGAAGTATGGAACGACGAACATTCCAGTTAATACATTTAATAAAGTGTGGATTGTTCCTGGCGATGCAGTGGTTTATGAGAATGAGGGATCAGGATATATACAATCCAGTCGATTAAAGGTTATGTTGGAAGAAGATTATGTAGCACTTAGTAAGAATAGCGATAGTACGAAGTCCCCGAAGGTGCCTACATTAGAACAAAATACTCATACCCTTGGATCTCAAATCATCCGTGAAATAGTTCTTCCAGAGCTTGAGAAAGAAATCAACGAAGATAAAAACTTTGCCCCATTAAGGCAAATTTATAATTCATTGATTCTGGCTGTTTGGTATAAGGAAAAGTTGAGAAGCAGTATCCTCAATCAGGTTTATAGCGATCAGAATAAGATTGTAGGCGTCAATATTAAAGATAAACAAGAGAAAGAGAAGATTTATCAGAAATATTTAGAAGCATTTAAGAAAGGCGTTTATAACTACATTAAAGAAGAAACAGATCCAATCACTGGTGTAGTAATTCCTAGAAAATATTTCTCAGGAGGTTTTGGGTTTACTCAAACCCTTCCTAAGTTACACCGTAGCTCCTATCCGCAAGGCTTTCAACCGAAACAACAATACCTCTTTATTAAATCAGTATTTACAAGTTACTTGGATTCAGACAAGGCTATGGCTGTTTTCAATAAAGTTGATGATATAAAGGTTCTTAGCGATAAGCCCTTAATTTACGGTCCTCTTGTTACAAATGCTGAAAACAGAAGAACAAGCATGGATCCAACCGCACGCAATGCTGTTTATATCAATGTCACTATGCAAGAAGGAAGGATGATTAAAGGTGATTATTTGGAATCATTTCCTTCATCTTTGCGCTCCTGGGTATTTAAAAAATATGGAGAATTTGTTGTTAAGAATATCTCTCTGGATAAAAGTTCAGGGGAGTTCCAGTTGGGAGGAATTGTATGGTGGCATAGGAATATGGATTATAAAGGAGCTGATCAACTGACAGCGCATTTTAAAGAAGGAGAATTACTAGCTGTTTATGATAAGGACGGCAAGCAAATTTACAAAGCTTCTATAAAAGACAAGCCTAATACAGTTTATTTAGGTACAAAAATAAATAATGGGCTTATCGTTAGTGGTAAAAAGGTAGAGGAGTCTTTATCTAATAATAATTTAGAAGAATTAATTACAATTCAGGAGTCTCTGGCTATTAGTAATGTTTCGCTAAATGGTGAGACTTTGACTATTGCGGGAAAAACTTATTGGACATCCATGCCTTCTCATAAGAAAGTTGAAGGTTTAACGGCTCATTTTATTAAGGGTGAATTGATTGCTGTTTATGACCAGCGGGGTATTCAATTATATACGAGTCAGAAAGAATCAGAGGGGCAGGGTGTTTTTATTAATTCTATTATAAAGAATGGAAAAAGGGTTGGTGGAAATCTTGTTCAGGTTATTGAGAATGAGTCTAATAGAGATCTCCTATATTCTTATCCAGATTTCATCGCTACCAATATAGCTTTAGGAAATAATGGAGAATTAACATTTGCAGGGATTCATTGGTGGGGAAATCAGAAATACTTAACTCCTGGTAGTTTGCTTACGGTTCACTTTAAAAATGGTTTAATTTACAGAGCTTATGATGCTAATGGAAGATTGATTTATAGAGAGGCTCAAGAGGGAGATGCCAATTCTGTTTATATAGGAGCTAAGCTTGATGAAAATGGTAAGAAAGTAGGAGGAGAGTTTCTTAAAGCGTATCCATCTAAATTGCCTCAGGTGGAACTTATTAAAAGAGATGGGGAATATGTTATAACGGGTGTCCGTTTAAATAATAAAGGGGAGTATCGATGGAAAACTAATGATGAGGATTATATTTGGTTTTCTTCCAGTAAAGATGCTATGAGTGAAGATGTTATGGTTTATTTTAAAGATCATAAGGTTGTGTCTGCTTATCATAAAGATGGAACATTGATTTGGTTAAAACCTAAGGAAGGTGATCGAAATAGTTTATATGTGAATGGACAGATCATAGATGGGAAAAGAGTAGGAGGAGAATTTGTTGATTCTTATCCAAATTTTAAAGCTGAATTATTTGATAAATACGATGATTTTATTTTAACGAATGTGAAATTACAACATGATGGATCGTTGCGTTTAACAAATGAAAGAATATTTTGGAATCGCTTAATAGGATATGAGTATGCTGAAGGGATCACTTTATTTTTTAAAGAAAAAGAATTACAGGCTGCTTATGATAAAGATGGGAAACAAATTTTCTCCAACCAAGATACAGGAGTTCGTAATGCATTATATGTCGAAGCCACCGTTGATGAGGATGGAAAACGAGTAGGAGGAAAATATATTAAGTCATATCCAAATGTATTTCCATCTGAATTATTTGATAAGTATAAAGATTTCGTGATTGAAAATGTAGATTTGAATGCTGCTGGAGGTTCGGCTCTTGGAAATAAAATAGTCGTCCCTCAAAGAAGAAGATATATAGGTAAGAAAGATTTAAGAGTTTATGTTAAAGATGGTGAGGTAGCAGCTGTTTATGAGAAAGATGGTTCCTTTTTATATGCGCCTACCCAAGAAGGTGATGCTAATTCTTTGTATACCAATGCGGAAATTAAAGGTGGTAAGAGGATCGGAGGCGAATTTCTTGATGCCTATCCTCTGAGGGCGCCTAAGTCCATACTAGATTTATTGCCAGATTTTATTTTGACGAATGTTGAATTAAATAAAGTCGGGAATTTTTCTTTTGGAGGAGAAACATTTTTTATCCGCCTTGAGCACAAGAATAAGAAAAATGTCACTGTGCGTATTAAGGATAAAAAGCTCATCGAAGCTTATGATGAAAATGGAGAAAAGATATTTGGTGAGTTGGTTGAGGGAGACCGTAATACAGTTTATATCAATGCCCGCTTAGATGATCATGGCCGCAGGATAGGAGGAGAATTCCATAGAGCTTTTGGTGATTATGTGCCCGATAATTATTTCTCTTCTTTCAATGACGTAGTTGTGGCTAATGTTCATTTGCAAGCCGCGGGAGGACTTGCGATAGGGGGTAAGGTTTATTGGACACACTTAGCTTCTTATGAGGGTGTAAAAGAGGTTAGTCTCTATTTTAAGAAAGGAGAATTAATTTCCGCTTATGATAAAGACGGAGTTCGAATATATACGAATGATTTGAGTGATAAAAAGAATGTATTTTATATCAACGGAACTATTGAAAAAGGAAAAAGAAAAGGTGGGGAATTTGCCGGCATCTATGGTCACATTCAGGCTGCGTCTATTCAAGAATATAAAGATCTTATTATTGAAAATATTGATATTGATAATCAAACAGGAAGATTAATGATAGGTAATGTGACGTATTGGAATGATAGACCCGAGTTGATGGGGGCGAAAGGTTTAATGGCTCATTTTCAAAATGGAATTCTAATAGCCGTTTATGATAAGCAAGGCCAACAAATTTATGACGGAACGATTAATAAAGTTTATCTAGGGGGACATCTTCAAAATGGCCGATGCGTTGGCGGTACATGGGTTATGAGCGTGCCCATCTACATTCCTCGGTCCTTATTGGAAGATAATGAAGAAGTTATTGTTAGGGACATTCAACTCGATGATCAAGGAGCGTTTTGGTTTAATCAATATTGGTGGAGAAGATTGGAGACTCATAAAAACGCGAAGGGTGTGACCGCTTACTTCAAAGCAGGTGTTTTAGTCATGGCTTACGATCAAGATGGAAATGTTCTTTATGCCAGGACTTCTAAAGGAGTTATTAAGACAAAAGAAGAATTAAAGGTTAACAGAGAATATATTCCTGCGGTGGTCTATGTAGAGGGAGATGATAATTCTTTATATGTGGGGGCGATTGTAGAGAACGGCAAGCGTAAAGGGGGTACATTCAAAGGCGCGTACCCTCGTATGCCGCAAGAAGTGATTCAAGAGAATTCTGATGCCATCATTGAATATGGACATACGGATTCAGGCGGTGCCATTAAGTTGGCTAATGGTTTGTTATATCTGAATCTCGGTATTTTATTTGCTGATCAAACGGACTTAACGATTGTTTATCGAAATAGAGAAATTACTGAAGTCTACGATACCGAAGGTCAGCAGATTTATCCTAAACAGGCCCAAAGTAATGAAAGGAATTCGGTTTACGTAGAAGGCGTGATCATTAATGGTAAACGTGAAGGCGGACGTTTTATTAATGCCTATGCCAGTAATTTTCCATCTAGAATTATTGATCAATATCCGACAGGCATTATCGAGAATGTTCATTCTTCCCTCTCTGGTTCCATTGGTTTGGGAACAGGAAAGTTAACGATTGGCTTGGGAACAGCCAATGGAGGTAAGAAAGGGTTAACCGTTGTTTATCAAGATAAGAAAATCATCTTTGTTTATGACAAAGAAGGTCGCCAATTAAATGTCGAAACTAAAGAGGGGGATCCTGATTCTGTTTATATTAACGCGGAGGTTCAAAATGGTAGGTTTAAGTCGGGAGAATTTATAGCCGCTCCTAAATATTTCAATAAAGAATTTTTTGATAAGTATCCAACTGGAGTCATTTTCAACGTGCGTGTTCCGGCCGGGGCTAATGTGAAATTTGGTAATGGTGCCTTAGAGGCGGCGCTAGCTCATGAGCATGAAAGAAAAGAAGGGTATTTAGTGGTTTATAAGCATAAGGCCATCACTGAAGTTTATGCTCCGGATGGCCTATTAGTTTATAAAGATGGAAAGGCTATTAAGAAAAGCTATGTATTTGAATCCAATGATCCTAGTGATAAGAATGCGGTTTATATCAACGGACAGATGGATCATGGGAAGCGTGTCGGAGGACAATTTTTAGGCGCATTCCCTAAACGCGGAGTAGCCAAAGCGTTTTTTGATGAGCACAAGGAAGGCATTATTGAGCATGTTAATACAATGGCAACGGGGCTTATCGGTTTGGGAGACGGCAGAGTAAGTTTAAATTTAGGAGGCGCCATTGGCCCAAAAGAGAATTTAACGATTGTTTTCAAAGATGAACACATTATTGAGGTTTATGAGGCTAGCGGTCAAAAAATTTATCCTCTTGGAGAAGGTAAAAAGAATTCTTTATATTTGGATGCTGAGGTCGTAGAGGGGAAGCGTGTCGGAGGGCGGTTCATTCAAGCTTATCCATTTTTTATGAGCAAAGAAGAGGTTTTTGACCGCTATCCATCGGGAATCATTGAAAATGCCAACACGAATAATTCTGGTTCAATCAAAAGAGGTAACGGCACTTTAGATATTTATCTGGGTGATGATTATGCTAATCAAGAAGGATTATTAGTCGTTTATAAAGATCTGAAGATTGTTGATGTTTATACAAAGGATGGGAAGCAGGTTATTAAAGATGGGAAGAAAGTAAAATCAGCCATCGTTGTTATAACTAACCCCAAGAATCAAGAGGGAGATCGAAATTCTTTATATATCGATGCGGTTATTGAGGATGGAAAGTTTAAAAAAGGAAAATTTATAGATGCTTTTCCAATAACTAATATTTTTAGAAAAGAAGTTTTTGAAGCTTATCCATCCGGTGTCTTAGTTAATGTTAATACAACAGAACAAGGTGTTATACAGCTGGGAGGGAGCACTTTATATACATCTTTAGGAACGCGGCATGAAGGGTTGCTTGTCGTTTATAAAGATAAGAAAATTGTTGATATATTCGACAAAGATGGAAAACAAATTGTCAAAGATGGTTGGAAGGTTAAAGAAAATAGTATTGTAATTAACTCCGCATATAAAGAAGGAGACCGTAATTCTTTGTATATTGAGGCGGCCATTGAGCGAGGGAAATTAAGTAAAGGAAAGTTTATAGGAGCATTTTCTAATTCAAAACAGCTGCGAAGCGATGTTTTTAATAAATATCCATCAGGGATTCTAGTGAATGTGCATACGATGGATCGAGGTATTATTCGTTTAGGTGGTACGTTACATGCCGATTTGGGTGTGCGTTACGCTAATCAAACGGGTTTTCTCATTGTTTATCAAGATAAGGAAATCACTCATATTTATGATCAATCCGGTGCTGAAATTTCATTAAATAAAGCGGATTTAGTTATTGAAGACGCTATTCCTAAACCAGTTAAGAAAGGCATTCCGCCTGTCCTTAAATTTGTGGCTAAAGAGGGAGATCGTAATTCGTTTTATCTTCATGCGGCGATCAATGCAGAAGGGCAAAGAGAAGGTGGAGAATTCGTCGGTGCTTATCCGACAAGGATGGATCCAGGTATTCTTGATCAGTATAAAGAAGGTCTTGTCGATAATGTTCGTGTTAACGGCAATGGCCTACTTATTATTGCAGGAGGTGTTTTATCAGCCTATGTAGGGTCTGACTATAAAAAACAAGAAGGCCTGCGTGCTGTCTATAAGGATAAGGTGATCCAGGATATATACACGAAAGAAGGCGTATTAATTTATAAGAATGGTCAGCGTTTGCAAATCAAAGAACCAGCGGCTGTCACTAAGAAGCAGGGTGAAGAAGGGGACGGTAACTCTCTATACATTGATACCGTTATTGAAAACGGAATAATGACGCAAGGAACGTTTATTAATGCTTATACAAAGCAGATGTCTGAGAAAGTATTTGTCAAATATCCTAAAGGGGTTATTAAGCATGTCAAGGTCAGAAAATCTACGGGAGAAGTATCATTTGGTGGAGGATTTCTTTCAGCTAATTTAGGTGAAAAATACGCGGGTTATTTGCATGAATTGATGGTTGTTTATGAAGCGGGAATTATTCTGCAAGTTTATGATGAGGAGGGTAAGCTTATTTATAAAGATACACAGAAATTAGCTGAAAAAGGGGACCGTAATACGTTATACAGAGATGCGGTCATTGAGAATGGAAAAATCAAGGAAGGAACCGGAACAATTATTTCTTCTTATCGAAAAGAAGTTCCCAGAGAGATCTTAGATCAACATCCATCAGGAGTATTTGAAAATACCAGAGTTGATGCCACTGGCAATATAAGATTGGCCGCAGGTACATTGGTAGTCAAAGTAGGTTCTTCTAAAGCCAAGCAGGATGGTTTTCTTGTTGTGTACAAAGATAAAGAAATTACTCATGTATATGATACGGAAGGGAGTTTAGTTTACAAAGATGGTGAGATTGTTAAAAAGGCTCCTCCTGAAATTCCTAATAACCCCGAAGGAAGTCTTAATTCACTTTACATTAATGCTGTAATGGAAGAAGGTAAATTAGCCAGAGGGCAATTTATCGGCGCCTTTGGAAAATTCTTTAGATCAAGAGTCCTCGATCAATACCCAACAGGGGTGGTTGTCAATGTTGAAACAAGAGAAACAGGCGCTTTTTCTATTGGGTGGAAGACCATTGTTATGCATTTAGGTACTCAACATGCCAATAAAAAAGGTCTGACGGTTGTTTATAAAGATAAGAAAGTTCAAGAAGTTTATGATGCTGATGGAAGTCTTATTTATAAAGAAGGCTTTGTTATGGGACAAGAAGGAGGGGTTAATTCACTGTATGTGAACGCGACCATTCAACATGGAGAGGTGGTTGGGGGAGAATTTAAAGGATCTTATCCAAAAATTCGAAAGAAGTTGATTGATCAATTTCCCGATGGTGTTTTTGTCAATGTCTATATCAATTCTAGCGGTGTAGTCAATGTGAGCGGTATATTGGAAACCAGTGTCAGTGGAATATATGCCCAAACGGAGGGTAACACCGTTGTGTATAAGAATAAGATCATAACGCAGATCTTTAATAATCAAGGTCAATTAATCTATCAATTCGATCCTCAAACTAATACAACACAATTATTTAAAGAAGGACAAGGGAAAGAGGGTGACCAAAATTCCATCTATGTCAATGCGGACATTAAAGATGGTATTAGAATCGGAGGAGAATTTAAAGGGTCTTATTTAATGCTTCCAAAGAAAGTTTTCGATCAGTTTCCAGAAGGGATTGTGTGTAATGTTTATATTAATACAGTCGCAGACATTAGCTTGGCTGGAATGAAGGTCCAAACCAATAAAATATATGCATCTACAGAGGGCAATACGGTGGTTTATAGAAATAAAACGATCACCCATGTTTACACAAAAGAGGGTAAGTTAATTTATAGGGCTGATCCTGTAAATAATGAGAAATGGGTACCAGAAGAGAGGTCTGGAAAAGAAGGGGATCGTAATTCTTTTTATGTGGAAGCTGTTTTGAGAAACGGCAAGATGATAGATGGAAAATTTGTAGACGCCTTTTTGCAATCTGTTCCACCGGAGATTTTTGACAAATATCCCGAAGGAGTAATTAAGCATGTTTTAGTAGGTCAAAATGGAACGATTAGAATGGCTAATGGCTTATTAGATTTAAGGCTTGGAGAAGACTACGTAGGCCAAGAAAATATGATGGTTGTCTATAAAGATAAGAAAATCACCCATATTTTCGATGAAAACGGTAATCTTGTTTATCGGTCGGGTAAACGCATTTCTGTTAGTCAGACCCAAACCCCTGATCAAATAAAGAAAATCATTGATAATGGAGACTTAAACAGACTGCTTGTTACGTTGGGATTGGAAGGGACTTTACGTGTCTTATCTAGGGTCCATGGATTTACCATCACGGATATTAAAAAGTCTATCAAAGAACAAGTGGAGTCATTACCCAAAGAAGAATTAGAAGAAATCACCGGCCCTCGCGAGAAGTTTTCATTTGTACGAATGAGGCATATTAATTCATTACAAGGTGCGTTAGGTGCAGAATATGAAGAGGTGCTGACCCAGGAACTGATTAAGTCGGTTTATCGCAATATTATATCGGATCATCGTTTTCTTGAGGCTTTGTTAAAGGAGAGTAAGAATAAAAGAAACTCTCCAGTTCTCTGTCGATCCTATCAATATGTTTATGATTATTATATGACGATTATTAACATGCCTTTAAATGGGTTAAAGGAAGACAAGATGATCCTAACCCTGTACCAAAAAGAGGGAATTAAGTTTCTGATGGATAAAAAGAAAGCTATCTTAGCCGATGATCAAGGAACAGGTAAAACAATACAAACCTTAATGGCTGTCAGCAATATTAATGAGGGCAAAGGAGCTAAGAAAGTTCTAATTATATGTCCTAGATCAGCTAAAGAAAAAGTATGGCTTAATGAGATTAAAACAAAGCTAAAAGGAGATCAAAAAGTAGTTCTGTTAAACAAACACACATTAGACACTGCAGAAGGACGAAGAGAATTGGAAGAGGCTAGATTTGTTGTTGTTCATTACGATGCCATTATAGATTTAAAAGGAGAAGAAAATCCGTTGAGAATAAAGTTACAAGAAATAAAATTCGATGCCATTATTGTCGATGAGGCTCATAGAATCCGTAATGAATCCTTACGAACAGAAGCTGTGAAAGGATTTGATGCTCCCTATAAATTTTTAGTCACAGGAACGCCTATTGTGGGACGTGATGTTAAAAAGATTTATCATTTGCTCAATTGGCTCTACCCTGAAAACGAATATTTTCAAACTCTGGATAACTTTAATGCCAGATATTCAGGCTCTGCCGATAAGGTTCGTCAGTTAAAAGAGGATCTTGCGGGATTTCTAATTAGACGCTTAAAGAAGGATGTTCTTGATTTACCTCAACTGCATCAGATATTAATTCCCGTTAAATTAAATCCTAGGCATCGTGAGGTCTATGAGCGTATTAAACAGGATTTTCAGGATTGGATATTAAAGTATAGCCGTCATGGGAAGCCTAACAGTATTTCATTTTTATCAAGATTTATGCGCTGCCGGCAAGCGGCTATTGATCCTTTACTTGTTGAGAATAATATGATTTTTGATGATGGAAGAATGAGGAGCATTGTACAGATAAAAGAGAAAGAAGAGTTGGAAGTTAACCTAGGCGGAGTCATTTATTCCATAATAAAAGATCCTGTAACTAACGACCCTTTGGAGTTAGTGAATAAGATTTCTAAGATACGTTATAAGGTTACCAAGGATAAAGAAGAACGAATTGTAATCATAAATTCGAAAAAGATTAAGATTTCTCTGACAAGTGATATTTCTTCTTCAAAATATGAGGCGATGGACCGACTGGTCAGAGAAATTAAAAAGAAGCATCCTAAAGATAAGATCTTAATTTTCTCAACATTTAAAGACGTTATAGAAAAGACTGCCAAGCGTTATAGAGAATATGGTTCGACGGTTTTAACCGGAGGACTTTCAGATAAGGAGGTTACTAATCGGATAGAGGAATTTGAAGATGAAGATGGGCAGACTATTTTTTCAGCTACTATTCAGACGGGTGGTGAATCGATTTCTTTGACAGCAGCTAATCACGTTATTTTTATTAATGATCCATTAACTTTTCAGGAAAAACGGCAGGGGATAGACCGTATTTACCGTTGGCTGCAGACAAAGGAGGTTTATGCGTACACCTTAGTTGCAAAGAACACCTATGATGAGCATGTCTCAGGTATTTTAGCTGAAGGTAAACTTTTATCTGAACTTGCTTTTGATGATGATCCTGGCATAAAGAACTTAACAGATGATTTAATTGATCAGATATTGCGCGGTTTAAATTATCCTAAAGAAATTATTGACCAAATTTTAGCCTTTCGTGCGTTAATTAAACCTCGGGAAAGATCTCCTATGGCTGTTCCTTTAGTATTTGAGATTAAAGAGAAGAACTTAAGAATAACGTTTAATAAAGGGGATTTAAAAGCTTCTTTAAGTTTGAAGAATAATAGTTTACAGGAGTTTAATAATTTTGATTCTCTGTTTGAAAAAGCAGAAGAGCTTTCTGAAGAATCACGGGAGCTATTAAGGAATTTCTTTAGAGGACAGCTTTTATATGACATTGATAATGATATTCCAATTAAAGAATCCATGTTTTGGCAGTTCGTAGAAACAATGGTGCCGCAGATGAAACATATTGATTATCACGGTGATATTGAAAGAAATATACAGATTGCGATGCCGGTATTGGATTTATTGATTAATGATCAGAATATTACAGTCGATGAATTAAGTAAACATGTTGATAATTCATTAGCTTTAAGTAAATCATTGGATTTTTTAGATCGGTATAATATTTTAAAGATAATGTCCTTAATGGGGATATTGCCGAAACAATATTATTTTAATGGGCAATTACTTTTTTATAGTCCGCCAATCACTATGTTTTATAAAGATAAGGAATTAATGTATAGGGATGAAGAGATTGTTGAGAATATTGCTCCCAATAGAAAAGTAATTAATGAGGAGACTCAACAGAAGAATATGGGTTTTGAAGCTTTGGCTCAAGAATTTCGGCCATTATTAAGGGATGAAGAAATTCGTCTGGCCATTGAGGCTCATAAGGGGAATGAAAAGGCAGCCGAAGCTTTATTAGAGCATAACATGATGCTTATTATTAAAATATCCAGATCCGTAGTATCAAAAATCAGTACATCAAGACTATCTATGAAATTCCAACAGGAAGATTATGAAGACGTATACCAGCATGTGATGATGGAATTAAGTAGGATTATTGGAGAATATGGCCTTGAAGCTAGAGAAACACCATTTGATCAATTCTTTGTAGCATTTATTGCAAAAACAGCTTCTCAATATGTTCATGAAAAGGCAAATTTAGATAGAAAAGAAATGCTGATACTAAATAAACCAACATCAACGGAATCAGAAGGTGCTTTTGAAGATTCAATTGAGGCAAGGGTTGATGTTGTTCCCGGTGTTATTTTTAAAGAAACAGAGGATTATTTAAGAATGGTGGAGGTGTTGAAGAAATCTAATTTTCAAGATTGGGAAATCGATATATTTACACAGTTTGTTGAAATGGGCAGTATAGCAGGTATTGTTGATAAGCGCGGGCAATCAGAGACATCAATAGCGGATATTGTTAGTGAAGCTAGGGATGTGTTGCAAAGATCTGGTAAATTCAACAGAAAAGAATCTGATGATTCTGAGTCAGATGAGGCTATGACTTCAGCTTCCTCGGTAAAGAAGAATGGAGGAATTGCTCTAAGCAATATAAAAATTCAAAGAGAAGGACAAGTAAATCGAATTGACTTTTCTTCTAAAAATATTCAAAAGTTCAAAAATAGGCTTAATGGTTTAGGTGTCAATATTTTAGATATTGGTAATATTAAGGATCTTTCTGCATTTCTAGAGGTTAAAACTGTTTCAGTTAAATCTAAGACTATTTAACCATGAATTAATATATTTGTTAAATATGCAAAATACTTATTGACTTTTAGTTAAATAATTGTTGACGTAAATATTTATTCTGGTAATATAATTTGTAGAAATTAATTAACAACTATTTTTTCAAGGATTCCCCATCCTGTAAGTAAAATAACAAAATTCCCCAGAGTGGTTCTCATAAAAATCTAGTGGTTTAACATAACTCAAATTTTTGACTCCATACCAAGGAATAAGGAATGGGTTAATACGTCTTTCTTGAAAGGCAGTGAGATCATGGAAAGGTTATTAAAGATAAATGAGGTCAGTGAACTGCTTCAAGTAAGTCCTAAGACACTTTATAATTGGGTGTGTTATGGATACATTCCTCATTTTAAAGTTTTTAATGAACGTGGTCATCGAGGAGTAGTTAGGTTTAAACAATCTGATTTAGATCATTGGTTAGAAAAAAGAAAGCAAATAGGTCGCAGTACCTACAAAGAAATAATCTCCCTTTAACAAATTTAAAATTAAATTTGTCCCGCCATTGTTTGATGTTATAATTATTCTCAATAAGATATTTATTTATCGACGGAATAGATTGAAAAGTAAATATATCAATTTATTTCTGTAGAGAGTTTAAAAAGGAGAGTGTTAGTAGAATAAACTCTCTTAAACCAAGTAAAAACTTGGTGCCCAAAACATGCCCATCACAGGGTTAAATCGGATGAAATGCAATGAAATTACGGGGACTGAAAAGAATGCATAATCTATTGAAATGCAATAGGTTGTGTTATAAATCGTTACCCGTCGGAGATTTAGGAAAAGTGGCTTAAAGGAATCCCTGCCTCTCCGCCACTTATATCGCGCTTGAAGAAACCTCTTCCCAAAAGGGAGGGGTTTTTTATTTATGATGAAAAACATCCATTCATCTTGCGTATGATCCATTGTCTCGTCGTGAAATGACCCCAAGAGCGATGGCGTACATCGACCTGAATAAGCCGTTAATCTCAGCAGTATCTCTCATTTTATATTGCCTCATATCTAGCCTAAATTTGAAGGTTTCTTATCTCTTTATCTCCAAAATGGCCTTTAGTAAAGGAGCCCTAGTAAAGGAGAATTAGGGCAATATACCGACTATCTCGGTGATTCAAAAAGTCCTTTACTAGGAATAGGCAGATTAAGAGGCCAATAAAAGAGAGATAAGGATGTTTATGCGTGTGCTTGTTTGATTTTTTGCCAGAGGGAGGACTGGCTATTCCAGTTGATTTCGGCAGAGAGATCGCGGAGTTTGTATTCGGGGATATTGGAGAGATATTGTGGATCGGCGGTTATTATCTCTGTTTGGATCGAGGGGGAGAGATTCAGAAGTCCAAGGACATGACTAAGGCGCGATTGATTGATACCAAGCCATACGGAAGCCTGGTTAAGGTCTTTGATTTTACCCAAAGCAAGATGCTGGTTGAGTTGGTGAGCCAGAAGTAGAGTTTTGCGTATGGCAGGTTCCTTTGCCAGTCGGCGTTCTTTGCCATCACGGGTTGGAGCATGGGTTTTCTTGATAGCTGAATCAAATTCCAATCGTTCGGTCGAACCATTAAGGGTCAGGCCTATCATGTTGGTTTTTGTATCGAAATCTCCGTCTTTAATGAGTGCCCGGAGGATACGCCGCTTCTCTTCAAAAAAGATTGTGTTCCAGATTGGGGAAAGTATTGCTTCGGCTTCAGATTTGTTTGGCATATTGGGGGTGATTTTGATCGCACCCCGTAAGAATTGCTCGACGCATTCTTCGAGGTCTTGCGCACCAACATATCGGATGGCACATTCTGCTTTTCCACGCTTTTGAGCATTGGAACAATAGTAATAGCGGTATTTGTGGCGCCCCTTTTTGATCACATAAGTATGAACCATGGCGCTACCGCAGGCTTTGCATTTGAGAATCTTAGATAAAAGCCCAGAGCAGCCGGTTGTGCGATAGGGCTTACGTTCTGTGCGATGCTCATCTAGCCTTTCGTGAGCCTTCGCCCAATTCTTTTCGTCGATAAATAAATATCTTATTGAGAATAATTATAACATCAAACAATGGCGGGACAAATTTAATTTTAAATTTGTTAAAGGGAGATTATTTCTTTG
>JADFYF010000045.1 GCA_015233165.1 Candidatus Omnitrophota bacterium | reverse complement strand
TCTATAATGGAGCAACCTTGCTCGAGGTATTCCGGAACCATGTCTTAATAAACATGGCCAATCAATCATCTTTGATGATATAGCAAAATTTATTGATTTTTTGTTGTATGTGATTATCGACGGGATATAATAAATTTATATTTATAATTTTTTATCAAAATTTATTATAAAAGGAAGGTCAAACATGAGATTCTGTTCAAAATTAATTTTGTCTCTTGTTGGTGTGTCACTCATCAGTGCAAGTCAGGTATTAGCAGCAGGGTCAGGTGCTTTTAGAGTTGAAGCAACAGATGCTGCCACTGCGGGAAAAGGTTTTGCGTTTGTAGGTGAAGCGAATACACCTGTTGCTGTTTTTTTCAATCCGGCGGGTATGAATCAAATCAAAAGTTTTGAAGTTTCAGCTGGCGGTGTTGTGCTAGCCCCAAGATCAAGTTATAAAGACAACTTGGGTCAAACAACTCAAATGCGAAACAATGAATATATTATTCCGCATCTTTATGCCGTTGTTCCTGTTAATCCTAAATTTGCCATAGGAGTGGGGTCTAGTTCTTATTGGGGGTTGGGAACAGAATGGGCGCAAGACAGTTTTTCTAAATATGCCGCTACAAAGAATGAAATATCCTCGATGGATACAATGCTCACAGCGTCTTATCAGGTGACAGATCAATGGTCAATCGCTGCCGGCGCAGATAATGATCAAGCCAAGGTTAATGAAAATAAAAAATTTCAGAATTTAGCTGGCGGTGAACCCAATGGTAATTTTCAATTAAAAGCAAAAGATAATGCCTGGGGATTTCGATTAGCAACCATGTTTAAAATTAATGATAAGAATCAGGTTGGGTTGATGTATAGAAGTCCTATTCATCATAAATATATTGGGAAGGTTTATTTGGATGGGATTGGCCCAACCTATCAAGCGGCATCAAATTTTTCCTCCTCTGCTTATGAAACTAGAGTCACGGAAAAGGTTGTTTTACCGCAAAGTATTGTCATGGGTTATAGTTTTAAACCTACGAATAAATGGACTTTTAATATTGATGTTGAATGGATGAATTGGTCTAGGTTTAAGCAAGAGCTTTTGGGGTACCCGGATGAAACGGACACTAGTGGTCCTTATGGAGGACGCTTAGGATTCTTAAATAATGGAAACCCTATTGATCATCATTGGCACTCAACCTTTGCTGAATCTATTGGTGGTGAATACGCCTATTCGGATACTCTTCGTTTTAGAGGAGGGTATTTTCATCATGCCCATGTTATACCACAAGGCACATTCAGCTCTAATCTTCCTGATAGTGAATCTCATGGGATAACAGGGGGTTTTGGGTATGACCTAACCCCACATTTGACGTTTGATTTGGCATATTCAGGGCTTATGTATTTGACTCGGAAGGTTAATAATGATGTTGCTTCTAGCACCATTAATGGGAAATATAAAGAGTATGTCAATATGGGTTTTGCAACCTTTACATATAGGTACTAATTATAAAGTTTTTTCAGATCAATTCTTATGAGTCATCAAAGATAATGCTAAGGCTTATAGTAACGGATTGGAATAGAACAATATTTGAAGATTATTATGAAGAAACTTTCTTAAAAATTTTATATAAGAATATTTTTATAAATTCTTTAAGTGTTCTTGATTTTGGAAAGATTTTTAATTTAATTGTATTTAATGTCAGATTTCAGAGGGTTTTTAGAGATTTAAAAGGTGATTTGGGAAACAAGTCTGACTGTATTGAACAGGCGAAGAAGTTATTACATAGTCATTTGTTTGAAAATTTGTCTAATAGAATTCTAGAGAAATCCACACAGGAGTACTCAGTAGCGGTAGCTCATAAGTTGGATAAAAGAATTCTTGATCCCATATATCAATTAAGCAAAGAAAAAGGCATTCAAATAGTCATTATTTCATCAGGTTATGATATCGGAATCAAAAAAGTTTTAGAAAATAATGCTTATTATTTTGATTTTATTTTTGCTAATAAGTTCGATGTGCAGGATCAAGCAGTAAAGCAGTTTCAATATCATATTCTCAATAACAAGCAAGAGATTCTAAGAAGATTTCTTTTAGACCATAATATTCCAAGTGAAGGTGTTTTATATGTAGGCGATGATGAAATGGATAGGGGTTGCTTAGAATATGTAGGGTATCCGGTGGCATCTTTTTTTACTCCAGAGAAGACTCTTAAATTAATGAAAACCATAAAGAATATTTATATACCTAAGGATCAAACCCAGTTTGAGGTGTATTTAAAAGGATGTGTTAAATAATCAACGGTTTAAGTGTGTTTTTATTAATGATTAATTGTTGAGGAGAATGTAATGAATGATAAACATTGGATAACGGTTGATCCAAAACATTGCCATCAAAGATTGAAAGAAAACACTTTGATAGAGAAATTGAGGGTCATTTCTCCCAATAAAAATAAAACAGAATTGTTATTGCGATTTATTCCAGAAGATTTAGGATTTTTCTTCGATCATGAAATTGATCATTTACCAGGAATGTTGGAGGTTTGTTCTTTAAGACAATCCGCGTTGGCTGTTGGGCATCTGGTGTATGACATTCCGATGAATTATATGATGGTTCTCGATTGGATTAATGTGAGATTGTTTTGTTTTTCAGAATTGAATGTGGATACAACCGCAGAACTTGAATTGTTAAGCATGAAGGAAGATAAAAATAAGATTGAAATTATTTTGAACGGGCATTTAATTCAAGATGGCAATGTTTTAATGACGATGAAGGGAAAAATGGTTGGTTTTTCTCCAAGAATAGCCGATCGGGTGAGACGGGTCAAGGTCCCACAAATAGAAGTTGTGAAGCAGGAAAGTGTTGTCAAACACGCAGAAGAGCAAATGATTGAGATTCATTTAATAGCAGAACATTCAAGATTTGGAGAATTGATTCCAAAGTTGCAAAGTTTATTATCGAGTAAGATTTGTAATAAATATCAGTTGCTTCCTTTGTATTTTAGTTATGATGAGAATGATTTTGAAATAAGAATTTGTGCAACATTTCAGAATCCAAAACTATTGGGAGATTTTATAGTAGATAAAATAAGGACTTTAGCTGGCATAAAAAGTTCTCAGGTTAGATTAACCTTGGATGGGAACATCTTTCAATCTGGTTTGCTTAAACTGACTAATCTGAAGGATGATGTAATTTCATCTCACATCTTTATTAAAGTTAACCCTGCCTGTGATTCTGAAGCTTGGCAATCACTGTCTAATTTAACAGAAGAAGACGGGGTCTTTCCAACGTGGTGTATGAGGGACTTTTATGATTACAATAGAGATATTTCATTGAGGCTTATGGGGGATACTAAAGAATCCATATTAAGATATATTGAGACGAGGGTTAAATCCATTAAAGGTTTAGAGGTTACTAATATTAAATTTATGAGTAAATTGGTTAAAATCCAAGATGATTCAATTTTACTTGAAATTGCTTCAAAATGGATTTCGTCTGATATGAAATGAAACTATATGATCATTATATAGGTTCGTTATTATTAACTGCCGCAATTACTTCAATTCTTGCAATTCTCGTTTATTTCCAAAAAGGACAAAAAACTGTAGTTAAGATAACTTTTATAAGTTATTGCG
Organism: Candidatus Omnitrophota bacterium; assembly: GCA_015233165.1. GTDB lineage: Bacteria > Omnitrophota > Gorgyraeia > Zapsychrales > Fredricksoniimonadaceae > JACQCF01. The sequence continues at coordinate 12,036 of JADFYF010000045.1, read as the reverse complement.
TTTCCCTTGTTGTTTGGAGTAGTGGTCAAGCATGGGCTTTGCAAGAAACGAATCCATTGTTATCTCTTTTTATTGTTAGATATTATTGTCATAGTGGCGTTGTTTTTATTCCGATCTTATTTATTCATTTCTTATTTAGCTTGATGGAAGAAGATGTTAAGAGATTTAAAACCATTGTTTGTTTGTATTTAGTAGGTATTGTTTTCTTTATTTTTAATATTTTTACCGACTATCTTGTCAAAGGAGTTGAATTATATCCGCCAGTTTTTCAATACGTATACCTTCCAGGAAAGCTTCATCCCGTATTTGTTCTATTTTTTATTTTTATTGTTGTTTACGGAAACATATTTCTTTTTAAGAACTTCAAGAATGCGAGGGGTGTTAAGAGAGACCAATTGAAATACCTTATGTTGGCCATCTTTTTATCTTATTTAGGAGGAACTCCTAACTTCTTGTTGGGTTATAGGATTCAAGTGGCCATATTAATGCCATTTGGAACGTATCTCTTGCCAGTATTTGTGGGTATCATTACCTATACAATAGTTAAGTATCGTCTGTTGGATATACGTGTAGCTATCACTAATGTTGGTATTTTCTTTTTACTTTATACCTTGGTTTTAGGCGTTCCTTTTTATATATTTGCCACTGGATTAAGATTTATAGCATTATGTGTGATGTCGGTATTAGCTACGGCAGGTCCATTTATTTATTTTTATATACAAAAAAGAGCCGAAGATAGTCTTCTTAAAGAACAAAGAGCCTACCAGGCAACTTTGAGACAAGCCTCAGGTGGAATGGGAAGAATTAAGGATTTGCAAAAGCTTTTACATATGATTGTTTATGTAGTCACTCGTACGGTTCGTTTAGAGCATGCAGTGATATATATATATGACGATGTTAAGAAGATTTATAAATTGGGGGCATTTAAACATCGAAAAAGTAGTGTCATTTTTCGTCAAGATATTGCAGAGAGTCATTTAATTATTGATTATTTGAGTAAGAATCATGTTTCTATTATTGCTGAAGAAATAAAACAAAAAGTAAAGGATTATCAAGATGGACAATTATTGGCGATTGAGGCTTTCACTCGAGAGATAGACGCGTCTTTAATTGTCCCTATTTATATTGATAATCGTTTAGTTTCTTTTGTTGGTTTAGGAAAAAAAGAAAGTGGGAAGCTATATACAGATGATGATCTTTCTGTTTTTTCGATTCTTTCTAATCAAGCGGCTCTAGCTATTGAGAATGCTAACTTCTATGAAGATATGAAGTTAACTCAAGAACAGCTTTTTCAGGCAGAGAAGATGGCGACGATTGGTATCATGGCGGATGGGCTTTCGCATCAGATTAATAATCGATTTCATGCGATGGGTTTTATTGCCGGGGATGCCTTGGATACGATTCATATGAATAAGAATCTAGAAATGTCCGATAAACTTAAAGAAATCATGGCCGCTTTGGATAAAGCTCTTCTTCGTATTCAGGAAAATGTAACTCAGGGAGGAGAAGTTGTTCAGGGACTTTTGAAGTATACTCGTAAAGGTGAAGAAGGCTTTTCGCCTGTAGATGTCGATGCTGTTGTCTCAAGTGCTTATGAAATGGCTCAGTTTAAGATTAAGAGTTACCAGATGGACTTGATTCGTGATTATGATAAGAATCTTTTACCTAAGGTGAAAGGAAATTCTTCTCAGCTTCAGGAAGTATTTTTTAATCTTATTGATAATGCCTATGATGCCATGATGCAACGAAAGAATGATTTTAAGGAACATGAGTATCATCCCAAGCTTATCATTCACGCTTCGGTGCATGGAAAGATTATGGAAATGATCTTTGAGGATAATGGAACAGGTGTGAAGGAAGAAGATGTACAGAAACTCTTTACTCCGTTTTTTACGACAAAATTGTCCAGCAAAAAAGGAACTGGGTTGGGGCTTTATGTCATTCGAAAGATCATTGAGGATAATCATAAAGGGAAGGTTGAGTTTTCTTCCAAGTATATGGAAGGTACTCAAATGAAAATCCGTTTACCGATTGCTATGTAACAGGTTTTAATGTATAAAAGGTTCAAAGGAGTTTAATAAATCTTATGGCTAAATTATTGATTGTAGATGACGAAACAGATATTCGAGAATTTGCCAAGAGTTTTTTTAAAAAAAGAGGTATTGACGTCACGACAGCTAGCGGCGGTAAGGTCGCTTTGGAGATTATATCGACGGAGAATCCTGATCTTGTTTTACTGGATGTTCGCATGGAAGAGATGACAGGCGTAGATGTTCTTAGACATTTACGTAAGACGAATCAAACAACCAGGGTGATTATGGTCTCTGGTGTAGAAGATCCAGAAACCATTAATGAGGCTAAGGCATTAGGGGTTCTTGGGTATGTTCATAAGCCTCTTGTTCTCGAAGAGTTGGAAAAGATTGTCCTTTCTGAGCTAAATAAATAATGGCCTCTATCAAAATTGATTATAAACGTGAATTAGAGTCGGCATCTAAGGGCATGATCCTCATTCATGACCCTAAACTTCTTATCAAGCTTATCGTTCGATCCATTGTTCAAAAGGTTCAGCTAGAACACGCCGGGATGATTCTTTATGATGCGGCTAAGGATGTTTATGTTTTAGCCATTTCGAAGGGACGTTCCGGTTCTCGTATTCCCGAAGGGTATGTTCGTTTTGATAAAACCAATTCTTTGATTCGTTTTTTTATTGAAAAAGAATATAAATATCTCGTCGCTAATCGTAATGCCTTGGTCAGTGAAGATATCAATAAATTACTTTGGCAGGAAAGTGTCATTTCTAACGGAAATGGTACAAAGAAACTCCTTCATGAGGTTAGCGATCAGATGCCCAAGCTTAATGCTGTGGCCTGTGTGCCGGCTTACCATCGTCATGAATTGCTGGCTATTTTGCTTCTGGGACAAAAGCATAATGGAGAACGTTTTGAGCAGGAAGAATTAGACTTCTTTTCAGCCTTGGCTTCTGATGTGGCCATGGCCATTCGTAATGCTGAGTTATTTGAAGATTTAAAAAGAGAAGCGGAACGCAACCGTAATCTCTTTATTCAAACAACCATTGCCCTGGGGTCAGCCATTGAAGCCAAGGATGCCTATACCCATGGTCATACAGAGCGTGTCACTAAGTATGCTCTGGCTATTGCCCGTCAAATGGAAGCATCAGGTACGGTTCATTTTCCTCCTAAATTTTTTGAAAATCTTTATATTGCAGGTCTTTTGCATGATATCGGCAAGATTGGTATTCCTGAGGCTATTTTGACTAAGAAGGATAAGCTGACGGCAGAAGAGTATGAGATTATGAAGAGTCATACGACCCGAGGCGCTGAGATTTTATCTCCCTTAACAGGTTTTGAAGAATGTATTTTTGGTGTTAAGTATCACCATGAGCAGTATGACGGGAGGGGTTATCCTGAGGGTTTAAAGGGTGAAGAGATACCTATGGTAGCATCCATTATTGCTGTTGCGGATGCATTTGATGCAATGACGACGGATCGTTCGTATCGTAAAGGTTTAGGTAAGGATGTGGCTATTGCTGAAGTAGTGAAGTTTACAGGTAAACAATTTAATCCCAAACCTGCTCAGGCCTTGATTGATTTGTTTAAGAAGGGAGAACTGTAACCTTCCTTACTGTTTCTAGTATTTCTTCCGCTTTAAACGGTTTTACGATATATCCTACAGCTCCCAGACGGCTGGCTTCTGCGGCGGTTTCTACGGAGCGATAGCCAGTAATCATGATGATTTTGATATGAGGGAACCTGCTTTTTATTTCTTTAAGCGCATCTAGCTTCTTGCCCTTAGGCATTTTAATGTCTAAAAGAGTAATTTGAATGTCTGTATTGTTTTCAAGGGTATAGAGGGCTTGTTCAACGCTATTAACTAGAAATAAGCTGTAAAAATCTCCTAAAATAAATTTTAAGGTTTCTCTAATAGTATCCTCGTCATCGCAAATTAAAATCTTGTGGTTCATTTTTATCTCCTGAATGATCCCGCTAACAGCGGGAAAATTTATCCTGAAGCTGCCGGAAGGTGGGTTAGGTGGTGCTTTTAGAGTGCTACAGGTGTAGCGACACAGAGCATTTTAACGACTCCTCGTCCTGTGTTCTTAAATTTATGGGGAAGAGAGGAGTCAAAATAGAGGGTGTTGTTTTTTTCTAATTTAAACGGTTTATTGTCAATAATAGCTTCTACAGTTCCTTCTAAAATAAATATAAATTTCTCAGAATTTGTAGAATTTTCTTCCTGCTGAGTGGCTCCGCCGTCTTCAATCCGTATTAAAGAGGGCATCATTTGTTTGCTTAAGACGTTTTTAGTTAAGATTTCAAAGGAGGATTTTTCATTAGGAGTAAAGATTTCCGAGTTTCTGCTGTTTCCTGAGACTTCAACCCGTTTTTGTTCACGCACCATTGAATTATAAAGTTCAACCAGTTCAATCCGTAAAGCTTTGGCAATGGCGAGGTGGGATTCAAGGGTTCCTGTCATTTTTTTATTTTCAATGCGGCTTAATGTAGCCAGCTGAACGCCACTTTTTTCAGATAATTCTGTGAGGGTAATTTTTTTTGCTTTACGAATTTCATGTAATTTATCGCCGATTAACATAGATTAACTCCGTATAATTAAGGTATTAATAATAAGAGATAGTTTAACACGTATTGACTAAAGCACAATTATTATTGATGAAAAGTTTACGCATTTTAAATATTGATTAAATATTAATATTAATGTTGACAAATAATCAAATTAGATGTACACTTATTTTGTTTCAATCATATTAACAATATCAAAAAGGAGAAGAAGTATGAGTAAGGTTTTTGTAACACTGTTAGTAGGAGTTATGTTGGTCGGTTCAACCTTTGCCTATGCGGAAGATGTTTATGCGACTAAAAATGGTAAGAGATACCATAAGGCCGACTGTCTTCTGATTAAGGATAAAGGAGCAAAGCCTATCGCTATGGAAGAGGCACAGAAAAAGGGTTTAAAGACTTGCCGTCGTTGTTTTGGAAATCCCGATGGGGCTAAAAATGTTTCCAATCAGGCTCCTGTAGCTGCTCCTGTTGCTCCTGTAGCCGAAGGACAAGCAACAAAATAAAGGAGGAAAGGATATGTCCTTTAATGTTTTAGACTTTAAAGTTGTTAAGATACATTGTTTGCCAGAAGGAAATCGAATTAAAGCCTTTGTTGATTTGGGAGTTAATGACCTCCTTTTAATTAAGGGGCTTCGGATTGTTCGAGGAAACAAGGGGCTTTTTGTATCTATGCCTCAGGAGCAGGGAAAAAATGAGCGTTGGTATGAAAGGGTACGTTGTTTAAGTAAAGAAGTTGAAGGGCGTATTCATCAAAAGGTACTTGAGGCTTATAAAGCTCAGCCTGTTGGCCGATAGTTAGAATCACATCACAGATATTCTAGGCGTTCATAATCAAGATGGGGGTTAATACGCGTGCTAGCCGCCGAAAAAACCAGGGGACCATCTATTGATTAGCCGAATTTTCCACCGAGCGCCTTGAATATTTTTTAATCATCAAAACTTAAACTTGTTTCCTTCCGAATAGAGTATATACTTATAGTATATCTATTTAAGGAGGAATCATGAAAGCTATATCATTGAAAATCAGAGAAGATATCTTTGAGGAATTAGAAAAGACTGTCAAGGAAGTTCGTATGTCTCGCAATGCTTATATTAATAAAGCGGTTGATTTATTTAATAAGATGAACCGAAAAAGAAGGATTCGTAAATTATTGAGGGATGCGTCATTGAAGGTGAGAGATCAGTCTTTAGAATTTCTTCGTGAAACTGAAGTTATGGACGAGCATTTATGGGAATGAAAATTGAAAAATTTCACATATATCTTGCAGATTTAGGTGTATCTTTTGGAACTGAGCCTGGAAAGACCAGACCTGTCGTGGTTATTCAAACAGATATTCTTAATAATATTCATAACAGTACCATTATTTGTCCTATGACCTCAAAAGTTATCAGCGGCGGTTATCCCTTGAGATTAAATATTAAATCTAAAGGGCCAACCGGGTTAGGGGTAGACTCTGATATTTTAGTTGAGCAAATAAAATCGATTGATAATACACGTTTTAAAAAACATTTGGGTTCCTTACCTGCCGATAAACAGGCTCTTTTGATGGAATCTTTGCAGATGATTTTATTTGAATAAGCGTAAATGTTTAGCTGATCGAGAGGGATGATTCCCTCCCACTCCGTGGGGAGGGTTAGGGAGGGGGGATAAGAAAATAGAAAGACTATTGATATCCGTCGCTGATTGATTAATAATAACTCCATGGTCGACGGGAGAATTCTCAGCGAACAAAGCAAAGAAGAACTCATCCGCATTATTCTCGAACAAGATAAACTTATCAAAGAACAAGCGGATAAGCTTAAAGAATTCGAACAAAAAGTCAAAGACCAACAGCAACGCAATGTTGAGAAGGTGGAATAGTCATCTGGCAGAGCGGATGATTAGGCCTAACGTTATCTATCGCAATTGGTCTTTTGGTAATCGTTCCAAGGCGGGGGCTGAGGCTCATGCAACGCTGATGTCGCTTATTCAAACATTGATCTTACAAAAACAAAATGTCGCTGAGTTCCTTAAAACTTCTTTTATTGCCCATCGTCAAGGTGATTTAAAACCACAGCTTTTAATGAGTTGAACCCCCTCCCTTACCCTCCCCACGGAGGGGGAGGGAATAAAACCCTCTCAATCAGCTAAACATTTACGAATAAGCTTGTCATTTGTCATTTGTTAGGGGGTTATTTGACAAATTATTTTTTATAGAGTATAATCGATAATTATATATCGATAAATTGTTATTGAATCAAACGATCCATAGTTAAATAATTATGAATAACGACATGCGCATAGAAAGAGACACACTAGGGGAAAAAGAGGTTCCTCTTCATGTCTATTGGGGAATTCAAACTCAAAGGGCTATGGAGAATTTTGTATTATCCTCTCGTAAAGTCCACCGTGGTTTAATTGGTGCCATGGCTATGGTTAAGAAGGCTGCGGCTGAAGCTAATCGTGATCTAGGTTTCTTAACAACGGATCAGGCGCGCACGATTATTTTAGCTTGTGAAGAAATTATCGATGGAAAACTACACGATCATTTTCCGTTAGATGCTTTTCAGGGGGGAGCAGGAACATCGACTCATATGAATGTTAATGAGGTTATTGCCAATCGAGCATTGGAGATGCTTAATCAACCTAAAGGCACCTATGATGCCTTACATCCTTTGGATCATGTGAATCGACATCAGTCGACTAATGATGTTTATCCAACAGCGCTTAAAATTGCCTCGATCTATGCTTTGCGAGATTTAAGTCAAGTTGTCGCTGACCTTCAAGGTGTTCTGCAAGTCAAAGAGAAACAATTTGCTTCGATTCTCAAGATAGGACGTAGCGAACTTCAAGAAGCTGTTCCCATGACCCTCGGTATGGAATTTTCTGCTTGGGCTGAGGCAATTGCCCGTGACCGTTGGCGATGTTTTAAGTGTGAGGAACGCTTAAGGGTCGTGAATTTAGGGGCAACAGCTATAGGCACAGGGCTTGGGGCCGATCGGGAGTATATATTCTTAGTTATAGAAAAGTTACGGGTGTTAACAGGCCTGGGACTTTCCAGAGCAGAGAATCTCGCCGGAGATACCGCTAATGCGGATGTTTATGTGGAAGTCAGTGGTATTTTAAAAGCCCTAGCATGTAATTTAGCCAAAATAAGTACGGATCTTAGATTGTTGAATTTATTAGGAGAAATTCAAATTCCTGCTGTTCAACCAGGGTCTTCTATTATGCCTGGTAAGGTTAATCCTGTCATTGAAGAAGCCGTCTCACAGGTAGCATTTCAAGTGATGGCTAATGATAGTCTTATCACTCAGGCTGCTAGTCGAGGATCATTACAAATTAATGAGTTTATGCCCTTGATTGCGTTAGCACTTTTAGAATCCCTAGAGATTCTTACTAATGCCGTCAGAATCTTTGCTAAACATATCAAGACCATTGAAGCCAATGAATCAAGGTGTCGGCATTATTTAGAACACAGTCAGGAAATTATCACAGCTTTTGTTCCATTTATTGGTTATGAACATTGTCAGGACATTTTGAAAGAGTTTCAGAAAATACCGGGATCAAAGCATTTTAGAGAGTTCTTACAAGACAAATTTGGTAAAGAATTAGTGGGGCAAGTTTTAAGCCCGCAGAATTTGTTAAGTTTGGGATACCATAAAAAAGGTCAATCATGCTAAACACCCCAAAGTCTTTAAGACTACAAATTGGTCTATTTGGCCGTACCAACGTCGGTAAATCCAGTTTTTTAAATATGGTGGCCGGTCAAGACGTGGCTATCACTTCACCGTTTGCTGGAACGACGACGGATGTTGTAGAGAAGACCATGGAGATATTACCTTTGGGGCCTGTTGTGATATTAGATACGGCAGGGCTAGATGATCATTCTGTCTTGGGGGAGGCCCGTCGAGAAAAGACAGGCAATGCCCTTACGCGCTGCGATATTCTAGTATTAGTCACTGAAGCGGATAGCTGGGGTGATACTGAAATTCAATTCTGCAAAGAAGTCAAGAAACCGCTGATTATCGTTGTTAACAAATGTGATCAAACAAAACCTTCAGACTCTTTCTTGGAAATGCTCAACAAACAAGTCAAGGCTGTTGTTGTCATCTCTAGCGTTGATCCAGTCCGTAGGCTTGAGTATATCAATGATTTTAAAGCAGCTTTAGTACGCATGGTCCCTGATGATTGTTTGCATCCAGCTACGTTGGTAGGTGATTTGTTGCCCGCCGGTGGTTTAGCGGTATTGGTTGTCCCCATTGATTTACAAGCACCTAAGGGGCGTCTTATTCTTCCTCAGGTTCAAACCATTCGGGATATTTTGGATAACGATGCGACGGTGGCCATTGTCAAGGAAAGGGAATACGCCGCTTTTCTTAAACAATTAAACCGATTGCCTGATCTTGTTGTTTGTGATTCTCAGGTTGTTATGAAAATGGTCGCTGATACACCTTTGGGAGTTCCCTGTACGACGTTCTCCATCCTGATGGCGCGCTTAAAAGGAGATTTGATAGAGTTTGCCCGTGGTGCGGCTGTTATCGAGCATTTGCAAGTTAATGATAAAGTGCTCATTGCTGAATCCTGTTCTCATCATGCGCTTGAAGATGACATCGGTAGGGTGAAGATTCCTCGATGGATTCGTCAGTATTTAGGAGTGGATTTACAATTTGATGTCTTAAGCGGTCGTGATTATCCAAAGAATCTTAAAGATTATCAGCTGATTATCCATTGTGGGGCGTGTATGTTAACACGAGGTGAAATGCTTTCACGTCTATATCAAGCTAGGCAAAGTCAAGTTCCCGTCAGTAATTACGGGTTGGTTATTTCTGTTGTTCAGGGTGTTATTCATCGAGTTCTATCACCATTTCCTGCGGCGTTGAATGCTTATATTAAAGAATACGACAGTATTCGAGGGGGAGGATTGTATGTTCGCTGATACTCTTGTAGCCAAATCATGGGTTGATCGCAGGATTCAAGAGGACGAGATATCCAAATACATGGATTCTGATAAAGATTTTATTCAGGAAGCGGGGATTGAAGAGGATTTATTGGCAGCTCCCAAGGAACCAGATGCCGCTTTAGTCCGCAGTATCCTGGCTAAATCATTAGATATTAAAGATTTGACCCCTAAGGAGGTTGCTGTTCTGATTCAGGTCAAAGACCCAGAGCTTTTAGAAGAAATGCGTCAAACGGCATTAGCGGTCAAGCTCAAGGTTTACGATAACCGTATAGTCACATTCGCTCCTTTTTATTTGGGCAATTATTGCGTCAATCGATGCCAGTATTGTGGTTTTAACGCGGATAACAAGGAAGCCCATCGAAAGGTCTTAAGCGATGATGAGATTCGTCGGGAAATCGCTGTTCTGGCAGGAGAGATAGGACATAAAAGGCTCATTGCGGTGTATGGGGAACATCCTAAGAATGATGTCGATTATATCGTTAACAGTCTTAAGACAATTTATTCTGTGAAAATGAAGACGAAAAATGGTTTTGCTTCTATTCGTCGGATCAATGTGAACGCCCCACCATTTTCTATTGAGGACTTTAGAAAGATCAATGCGGCAGGTTTAGGGACGTATCAAATTTTCCAAGAAACATACCATCGCCAGTCATATGATCGCTTGCACCCCAAAGGGACTATTAAAAATCATTATCGATGGCGATTGTATGGCATGCATCGTGCTCTGGAAGCGGGCATTGATGATGTAGGGATAGGAGTTCTGTTCGGCCTGTATGATTGGCGTTATGAACTTATGGCCCTTATCCATCATACCCAGGAGTTGGAACGTCGCCTAGGAGTAGGCGCACATACGATTTCTTTTCCACGGATAGTTTCAGCTCTTAATTCGGAAATTTCTGGCAACTCACCTTATCTTGTCAACGACGATGATTTTAAGAAAATTATCATGATCTTACGTTTGGCAGTTCCTTATGTTGGTCTTATTATTACAGCCCGTGAGAAGGCAGCGATTCGTAATGAGGCGGTTATGATGGGAGTTACCCAAATGGATGCGTCTTCTCACATTGCTGTGGGGGGATATAGCGATCATGTGGAAGAACAGAAAAAGGACAATCAGCAGTTTATTTTAGGAGATACCCGTAATTTATCAGAGCTTATTGGTGACCTAGCCGATATGGGGTTTATTACTTCTTTTTGCACCGCTGGGTATCGTTGTGGTCGCACAGGCACAAGTATCATGAATCTTTTAAGAAGCGGAACTGAAGGGAAGTTTTGCAAGCTTAATGCTGTTCTTACATTTCAGGAATGGTTGGACGATTTTGCTCCTGAGAGAATTAAGCAACAGGCCAAGCCTCTTATTGAAAAAGAGATTGCTCAAATTAAGGTAAAGAACCCTAAAGCATACGAAACTTTTATAAATTATTTTAATCGTATCCGTCAGGGTGAAAGAGATCTTTATTTATAACCACTCAATAAAGGAGGTGTATTTAATGACAAACTCAACGACCCCTCATACAGTGCCTCGCGCCTCGTTAAAAAGACTTCCTTTGTATTTACATTTATTGGAGAACTTAATGGCTGACGGTGTTGAATATGTCTCATGTACTCAACTCGCTAAAGAATTTGATTTTGACGCTATCTTGGTCCGCAAAGATATTGAGTTGACTGGGGAGGTGGGTACTGCGCGTATAGGATTTAAGGTAGCTACTCTCATTGGAAGTATAAAGAGTTTTCTTGGGTGGGACAAGGAGCAGGATGCCTTTTTAGTGGGGGTTGGTAATTTGGGCAAGGCTATTTTAGGGTATAAAGATTTTAAAAAATACGGTTTGAATATCGTCGCTGCTTTTGATAATGATTCGCGAAAGGTGGGTACTAAAGTATTCGGATATGAAATTTTTTCAACGTCAAAGTTTGGAGATCTTGCTAAACGTATGCATATTTACGTCGGGATTATTACTGTTCCTCCTGAACATGCACAAGAAGCTGTGGATCTTATGGTGGATGCTGGAATCAAAGCGATTTGGAACTTCTCTCCGGCGCCATTACGTATTCCTGAAGGCGTTATTTTAGAAAACGTTAGGTTGACACAAAGCCTAGCAGTCTTAACAAACAAATTAAAACGTGTGTTTAAGTCTTAAGAAAAGGAGTTGTTATGCCAACAGTGATGTATCGTAAGTTTGAAAAAGCCTGTTCGATCATCGAAAAGTATGAGGCGCAGCCATCGAAGCTCATACCGATCCTGCAGGAAGTCCAAAATGAATACCGCTATTTACCCGAGGAGGTCATGACATTTGTGGCAATATCTCTCAATTTGTCTCCGGCCAAGGTCTTTGGGGTTGCCTCGTTTTATGCTCATTTTGCTTTGCACCCAAAGGGTAAATATGTCATTAGACTTTGTGATGGCACAGCTTGCCATGTCAAATCATCGCAAAGAATTCTAGATTCTTTAAGAAAGATCGTCGGTGTAGATGAGAAAAATCCCACTACGGCAAATATGT
>JADFYF010000044.1:5797-15901 GCA_015233165.1 Candidatus Omnitrophota bacterium | reverse complement strand
AGCTAGCCTGGTCTCGTTTAATTCACAAGACGTTTCTTGGTATACGTCAAAACCAAATTTACACCCGCAGAATTGGATTGGCCCTTTTGGAGCCTTCGTTGCGGGTGTTTTTTATTTCCTTGTAGGCTGAATACTAATAATCACCGGAATAAACCCTTCAATATTCATCTGAGATAGCTGTGCGGAATCAATATGAAATTTCAAATCCTTACCTGCATTATGGATATCCACATTAAATCTCTTCGAGGTTAAATCGATACCTCCATTAACCATCGCTTTATCCCCTACCGCATTCTGATTTAAATTTTTTATTGTCTCTTGAATAATCTTTGTTGCAAAGCCTTTTTCATCCCTACTATCTGATTCAAGAAGAGTATATTTAAACGCCCCTCCTATCTCAATCGCTTCAATCTTTATTTTAAATTTAAAGACATCTTGGGTTTCTTGCTTAGAAGAAATAACACCGCCACTAGAATCTACAAGAAAATTCATTTTTTCCGTGAGGTTAGCTGAATGTCTAAACTTTTGCGTTAAAGTCTCTAAGATAATCTTGACATTATGCGTAATCATCGTCTGAGGGTCCTGTTTTAAAACTCTAGGCACTAGCCGTTCACCACTCAACCTTTCATTCAGACGTTGGATGTCACCAATTAGAAACTGTTCATATTCCGCCATTGTTCGTTCTATCTTTTTCTCACCATTCTTTACAGTTTGAAGATAAAAGCCATCCTTATTAAACAAGTAATGTCCCTCTTCCTGCTCACCATTATCAACCCCTTTAAAACCGTCAAAATCGACTGCGTAATGGATATGACCAAACCGATGTCCATTCCAGCCATACGAATCTAAAAAATGCTGCGCCTCCTTCTTCTTCAAAACTCCTTTTGTTCTTTGCTTGAAATTAATTCCTAAAGCCCTATTCTTCTTCTCTCGCCGTAAAAATTGTGCCTGAATATCAAAAGACCACGCTTTTATCCCTGTTTTAGCTTCATTGTCTTTATCTATATCAACCATTCCTTTTTGAGAATCCATCATAATCTTCCCAAACGAATCCTCTTCCCTATTCCAAAATAAATCATGCGTTGTTTCAAGAAGCTTCTGGAATCCTGTTAAATCAACCGAGTCTAGAAACTCCTCGAGAAGTTCAGATCTTTTTTTCAAATCATTAAGATTTGAAAAAGGTTTTGTTCTTTCAAACGTGGCCCTGCGTATTCTCAAGTCTTCTTTAAGAATCTTCAATTGTTTCTGATAACCTTCTAGTATTTCTAAAGGGATTAACGGATTACCTTTTTCATCCATACGAAGAGGTGCGTGGGTGTGTCCCTCCCCTAATTCATCTACATAAAGAATCTCAAAATTCTCTAACATAAATAAAGCTAATTCTTTAGAATTTCGATCGGCCTTCTTAAACTGTTCCAATGTTATTAATCCTCCGTTCCCCATAAAACCCATCGCCTTACTATTAAAATCCATAGCCTTTCGCCTAATAAAACTCTCAAGTGAATCGGTGTAGATACCAGTACCACTAAAAATCTTTTTCAATTCATCATTCACATCATCTGTCATCACCATTAAATGATTATCCTGCTTCGAAATCATGGGATCCTTTCCTTCTGTCAATTTATCCCAAATCAAATCTAACTGTTTTGGAGATACAACCCCTAAAACATCTTGTTTGGTAATCCGTACATGAAACAACTGTGTTACGGCAAGCATCTCATCATGATTACCCCATAACAAATGCACTTTTACCAACTCCGGATTTTGCGCTTCTAACTGCTTAAGTCTTTTAAATTGATCAAATACGCCAACATTATCAGGCCCTCGATCAAAACCATCTCCTTCTCCGGAAACGATGACCTTAATTTTTTTACTAATACAATATTCCACATAATCCCCAATGGCTTGCAAATCTTGTGCATTACCGTGCTTATCTCCGAAATTAATAATGACAGGTAAATCGCCAGATTGCGCCCTTCTTAGTAAATCAATACTCCTTACCCGTTTAGCTTCTAATGTTTTCCTTAGTGAAGGCGTCAGATTCTCCTTCATGACTACTTTGCCGGGGGTTAACATTATCAAACCGTCTCTAGCAAGGCGATACCCATCACTCTGATTACTAGTAGGAGTTTGCTTTAAAAGCTCAGCTAATTCAATAGACCTGCGATTTCTTAATTCATCGATAACATCCTCTATATCAGGAGCTCCATTTATCCTAAGAACCAAAAAATTATCTAATATTTCTAATGTGCGTCTAAAAAGTTCTTTAGCCGTGGGGCTCTGCCCCTGATTATCCCTTAGTTTTATAATGTATGTTTCTAAGTCTTGAGCGGAAATAGATGAATCTGTTGGCGAGGCGACCATAGCCTTATCCGCAGCGGAATCGAGTTGAACCGAAATCTTGTATTGATCAGAACCAGTCATTGCTCCATCTGGCACGCCTGATTTAGATTCAATAGCATGCGCAAGCCGGGCAGAACCAAACCCAAAGCCACCAGAGAAATATTTTCTTGGAATAGTTTGATGTGTCACGGGATCCATATCGTCTTTAATATAGTTATACGCTCCTTTCTTAAAAGCCTTCACATACTGGATCCAAATTTTCTTTGCAATATCTTTATCATCAACATTAACTCCTGATATTTTGTTGCGGTCAGAATAAACCTTATTAAGAATACTCTCCTTGAGTCTTTTCTTATACCAATCCGCTAGAATCAAGGAATGATACACCTGTCTTAATGGAGCAAAATTCTTTCCTTCGTTGACTTCCTGGGTCAGCTCAGGAATAACGATTTCACGGACAACTTGGGAACCAATTTGACTAACCTCAGCTTGAGATTGCGTGACCTTTCTAAAATCTTTACCAACAACATTCTTTTCTAAGGAGAGGTAATCCTGTTCCAACATTACCTTAAGTTGAGTTTGAGTAACATACGCCGTTGTCCCATTCTCATAAACTACCGCTTTCTCTGGAACTACCCACACCTTATTAAAAGTATTAACCGGAATATCACTTGTTCCATACTTGTCCTTGGCCATTTGATAAACCTTTGCCCAAAAATTCCTACCTATTTTACTTTCAGGATATATTAAAGAAGCCGTAATTTGTTTGAGCATATAATCTTCTGCTAAAAGATCACGCCCCATCTCTGTTTGTCCAAAGCTTTGAGGAATAATACGATCCTTCTCATAAGGAGAAAGATTCACCCAAAGATCATCTTCCGGAACTGTCAAAGAAACCAAAAAATACTTAATAAGTCTATTAGACTCTTCTTTAAGTTCTTCATTCTTTAAACCGCTATCCCCACTATCCACAATAAAATCAAATTTAAGAGGATTATCTAAATGAACCTTAATTCCCTTTAATAAAGCGGCATTAAATTGAGGACTTAACCCCACCCTTACTCCAGGAATAGGCAAATTTAATTCCTGCGCTTGAACTAAAGGTACAGGACCAAGCATGTTGATTATAAAACTCATCAGAACCAAAATATGGAATAATGGGGCTCTATTCATACACTAAAAGTATGCCCTATAAGAATAAAATGTCAATGACCCGACAGGCATATTAAGAAAACGCTTTTTATATTATTTTAAGACGAAGAATCAAGGTGAATTTAAATATTTCATGCTATCCTTACTGTATGTCTATAGAGAACGATGAACAATTCAGTTGTCCTTACTGCGCAGAATCCAATGCTCTGGTGGTGGATATTACAGGAGGAGCGAATCAGACCTTTGTGGTGGATTGCGAAGTGTGCTGCGCGCCTATTGTGGTGCGTCTCAAGATCCGCGGCGAAGAAATTATCTCCTTGGATGTCCGCAGGGAAAATGAGTAGTGGGTCCCTCTAACTGATCAGGTTAAACCGATAACCAATGCCGGGTTCATTGGTGATGCGTTTTGGATGGGTAGGGTCTTCCTCTATTTTCTGACGCAGGTGATTCATATAAACCCGCACGGAATTCGATTTCTCCTCGTTATCTGTTCCCCAGACATCTCTTAAAATCTGACGCACGGTCAAAACCCGACCGGCACTTTTGATTAAAGCAATCAGAAGTCCATATTCAATCGCGGTTAACTTAATCGCCTGACCCTGCAAAGTGACTAATCGTGTATTAAATTCCAGACGCAGACCGGCATTATCGAAGACCTCATCGACGATACCCGGAGTTGTCTTTCGCCTAAGAACAGCGGCCAGCCTTGCCGTCAATTCTACAGCCGAAAAAGGTTTGGTAACGTAATCATCGGCGCCGCTTTCTAAGCATTTCACCTTAACCTCTTCCTGCCCCCGCACAGATACCATAATGACCGCCACATCACTAAACTCTCTGATACGCAAAAGAACATCAAAACCTTCCATATCCGGTAGGCCCATATCCAATAACACCGCCTGAGGCTTTTTGTAGACAAGCTCAGACAAGCCCTGCTGTCCTGTAGAGGCTAAAGCCACCTCATAACCCCCATGACGCAGAATGACTCCCAGGAGTTTTTGGATTTGAGGTTCATCATCAATGACCAGAACTAATCCTTTAGACATGTTCTTCGATGGCTTCCTTTTCTGTGATGGGCAAGGACACGCTCATCATAAATCCTTGAGGAGACAGGTTCTGGGCTTCAATACTTCCCTCATTGAGTTCAATAAACCGTTTGGCAATCGAAAGCCCCAATCCCAGTCCACCTCGCTTGGTCTTGGCGCCCCGATAGAATTTATCAAAAATCTTATCCAGGGTTTCCTGAGGAATACCTTCGCCCTCATCGCTGACCTTAATCATCATCCGTTCATCCATCAGACGAACCTGAACATTCACAATGCCCTCTTCAGGACCATGAACCAGTGAATTGTGAATGATATTCTTTAACGCCTGAGTCAACATGTAAAAATCCGCCTTAACGTACAGAGGACCTTGCAAGGAATCCATGCGCACCCGTTGTTTATCTGTGCCGATAGCCGCTTGTTTGATGGCCTCATGAAGAATATCTTTAACCTCACACAAGCTGTAGTTGGCCTTCAGATTTCCCGTATCCAACTTGGTTAAATCCAATACCGCGTCGACGCAACTGGTTAAACGCAAGCATGCCAAACGACTTTCACTTAACAGATCCAAAGCTTCTCTGGGCCATTCATGATAAAGCACCAAGGCATCGAGATATCCGGCAATAATCGTCAACGGCGTCTTGAGTTCGTGAGAGAGATTATCCAACAGGGCGCTTTGCAAGTTTTGAGTATCTTCCTTCATCTTGGCTTCTCGTGAAATCTTTAACAAGGCATCCTTTTCTAACATGACCGTCATCAAAGCTGTAAAAGATTCCAACAAAGTGCGCTGAGCCAAATCCAGAGGTCTGTCTTTAAGAAGCTTAATCAACAAGACAGCCCTTACCTGCCCCGAGGTCATCAGCGGTAGATACATCAAAGGTTGCTGAGGAAGGGTATCACTAAAACGTCCCGCGGCTTTTTTATTATTAACAACCCACTGGATTAATCCCTCCTGATTATCCGTCAATTCAATAGGATCTCCCATTCTTTGCTTCAAATCCGGTTGACCCATCTCATCGACTAAGATAACAGCGCTTAAGGAGTGACAAAGCAAATTAATCTGAAGAGTTGCAACCCGCATAGCCTGAGACAGGTCGGTACTCACCGCCAAAGAACGTGTCAGTTCATACAACGCTTCCGAACGCAACCTTTGCTTATGTTCAAGCTCTTTCTGACGACGAAGCTTAGAGGTGATATGCCCCATCATCAAGGCGCTGACGAAAAACATCACCAACAAGGCAATGTCATTTGAATGCAAAATGGTAAAGGTATACTTAGGCGGGATAAATAAAAAATCCCAGGCCAAGGCGCTTAATGTCGCTAACATAAATGCCGCTGTCCGTCCCAAGAAGGCTCCACTTAAAACCACCGTCAACAAATACAAAACACCTAATGTCTGATAACCTGTGAAATTCTGAAGCAACAAAGAGATCAGGGTGGCAATGGCAAACATTCCTAAACTCAGAAGATACTGACGGAATCTGTACTGCGAGAATAATTGTTTGGATTTCTTTGGAAAGCTTTTCTCTCCCGTCGATATACGCACCATGTGCACGTCAATTTGTCCGCTTAAACCCACCAGCTTATCTGCTAAGCTGGGAATTCCCAACCAGCGCTGCCAAGGCTTCTGCGGGGATTTGCCGAGAATAATCTGCGTAACATGTTCTTTATTGGCAATCTCCATAATCACATCGGCGAGATCATCCCCCACCTGATGAACGATCTCAGCGCCCAATTGACGAGCCAGGGCCAAATTCTTCAAGATACTCTCTTTATGTATTTCCAAAAGCGGCGTTGAACCTTCCACATGCAGAACAATCCAAGAAGCATCGAGCATTCCCGCCCATCGACGAGTCATGCGAATCAAGGATTCTGAGAATGGTGTCGCTCCGACCGCCACTAAAATTCGTTCTGAACTCTTAAAGGGACCTTCCATCCCTTTGGCCGACATTAACGAACGCAGATTACGATTCACATGAGCTGCCGTCAGGCGTAGGGACATTTCCCGAAGGGCAGTGAGATTCTCCGTCTTGAAAAAATTATCGGCCGCCGCTTTGGCTTGAGAAGGGACATAAACCTTGCCTTCTGCCAGACGCGCTCGCAGAGCCTGAGGAGAGAGATCGACTAAGGTAATTTCAGTAGCTTCATCAAGAATAGTATCGGGGACAGTTTCAGCAACGGCGACCCGTGTCACGGCCAGAATATCTTCCCGATGACTTTCAATATGCTGAACGTTGAGCGTCGTATAAACATCAATGCCCGCCGATAACAACTCTAAGACATCCTGATACCTCTTAGGATGACGGCTGCCGGCGGCATTGGTATGCGCCAATTCATCAACGAGAACTAATTGTGGACGGATTTGAAGGATGGCATCAATATCCATCTCCTGAAGAACAGTACCCCTATATTCCACGATCCTAGGAGGAATTATTTCTAAACCCTTCAGCAAGGCTTCGGTTTC
Source organism: Candidatus Omnitrophota bacterium (assembly GCA_015233165.1). Classification (GTDB taxonomy): domain Bacteria; phylum Omnitrophota; class Gorgyraeia; order Zapsychrales; family Fredricksoniimonadaceae; genus JACQCF01. The sequence continues at coordinate 8,902 of JADFYF010000044.1, read as the reverse complement.
AAGACGTCCATGAGTGCAGACAACCCCGATCCAAACACGAAAGCCTTCCGACTGACGCTGACGCGCCTCCTGAAGCATGGCATAGGTTTTTCCCACCCCGGGACACATGCCAAAAAAAATCTTCAGCCTTCCCCGACGATTATCGTCCGCCTTTACCCTCGCTAAAACTGCATCCGGATCAGGTCTTTCCATAGGTTATATCCTACCCGTTATATATTAGTGTTTCATCTGTTTTTCTTAAGATTCCCCTCCCCTTGTGGGAGGGGCTAGGGGAGGGGGATTCTATCTTATTTTCACCCCCACCTAACCTCCCCCATTCAGGGGGAGGAATTAACTTCTATACCCATCCAAAGTTAGATTAACCCCTAAAACATTAACCACAGGCTCTCCTATCACTCCTAAAAAACGACCATCGGTATGTTGTGTAATAATATTCTTAACTGCCTCTTCAGATAGCCCTCTGACACGAGCCACCCTCGCTAACTGATAATAGGCCGCCGCTAAACTAATATGAGGATCCAATCCGCTGCCGGAAGCTGTTACTAGATCGACGGGAATTAATGCCGTGTTATTGGGATCTACTGCCTTAAGAGCAGCAACCCTAGCCTTGACATTATCCGTCAGAGCCGAGTTCGACGGTCCCAAATTAGAACCCGAGGACGAGGATGCATTATAAACAGGACTCGTCGCTGATAATCTGCCCCAAAGATACTTGGGGTCGTCAAAATTCTGTCCGATCAACGTTGATCCGACGATCCTTCCCTCACCGGAAACAATTAAACTACCCTGAGCCTGTTTATGAAATACGCTTTGAGCAATCCCCGTCACTGCCAACGGATACAAAACGCCTGTCAGGACGGTTAACAGAATAAATGAAACAATAGCTGGTCTGAGTTGCGCGAGTAACATATTTCTCTCCTAGGATTCCCTCCCCCTTGTGGGGAGGGCTAGGGAGGGGGACATCTTGTGAATTCCCCCTCCCCTTACCCCTCCCACAAGGGGAGGGGAATACACGTTATACCAAATGCAACGCTACTAAAATCATATCGATCAATTTAATCCCAATAAACGGAACGATCATTCCGCCTAAACCGTAAATTAAAAGATTGTCCCTCAATAAACGGCTCGCCGGCATCGGTCGATAGGGAATCCCAAATAACGATAGCGGGATCAGAAAGATAATAATCAACGCATTAAAGATAACCGCCGACAAAATGGCGCTCTGGGGTGTTGCTAAATGCATGATATTTAAAGCGCCCAGCGCCGGATATGTTCCCACAAAGGCAGCTGGAATAATGGCAAAGTATTTTGAAATGTCGTTAGAAATACTAAATGTCGTCAATGATCCCCGGGTCATCAGCAGTTGTTTGCCGATCTTCACCACCTCAATGAGCTTCGTCGGATTCGAGTCCAAATCGACCATATTTCCAGCTTCCTTCGCCGCCTGTGTTCCTGTATTCATGGCCACCGCCACATCGGCCTGCGCCAGCGCCGGAGCATCGTTGGTTCCGTCTCCCGTCATAGCAACAAGACGGCCACCCATCTGCATCTCACGAATTAATTTGAGTTTAGTCTCCGGTGTTGCCTGAGCCAGAAAATCGTCCATCCCCGCCTCGGCGGCAATAGCCGCAGCAGTTAAAGGATTATCCCCGGTAATCATGATGGTTTTGATCCCCATCCGACGTAGCTCCGCAAAACGTTCCTTGATGCCACCTTTGACAATATCCTTTAATTGAATCACGCCCAAGACACGATCTCCTTCTGCCACCACCAAAGGAGTGCCTCCCCCTTTAGAAATAACCTCCACCGATGATTTCAAATCGGGCGGAAAAATACCACCGAGATTCTTGATATAATTCTCAATCGCATCAACAGCCCCTTTTCTGATCTTTCGGCTGCCACCTAAATCCACCCCGCTCATCCGTGTCTGAGCCGTAAAAGGAATAAACTTCGCTTCCAGCTCCTGCGTCTGGCGTTCTCGAATACCGTATTTCTCCTTAGCTAAGACGACAATACTCCTGCCCTCAGGAGTCTCGTCGGATAATGACGCTAACTGAGCGGCATCCGCCAACGCTTCCACACTGATTCCCATCGCAGGAATAAACGCCACCGCCTGACGATTTCCCAACGTAATGGTCCCCGTCTTATCCAGAAGAAGAACATCCACATCACCAGCAGCCTCAACCGCCCGACCAGACGTTGCAATGACATTCGCCTGAATCATACGATCCATCCCCGCGATCCCAATAGCTGGTAATAACCCACCGATCGTCGTTGGAATCAAACACACCAACAAGGCAATCAAGACTGTTACGGAGATTACCTGTCCACCCCCGGCAGCGGAGACGCTAAATATCGAAAAAGGCAACAAGGTTACGGTGACGAGTAAGAAGATCATCGTAAAAACAACCAACAAGATATTTAGAGCGATCTCGTTAGGTGTCTTTTGTCGCTTGGCTCCCTCGACCATGGCAATCATATGATCCAAAAAGGTTTCTCCCGGATTGGATGTAATACGAACCACCAGCCAATCAGAAAGGACACGTGTCCCACCCGTCACGGCAGATCTGTCGCCGCCGCTTTCACGGATGACAGGAGCGCTCTCACCGGTAATAGCGCTTTCATCGACGGAGGCTACCCCTTCGATGACTTCTCCATCCATAGGAATATAGTCTCCCTGTTCAACGAGGACAACATCTCCCTTTCGTAACGTGGTGGTTGATACCGTCGTAGAAGCGGCTCCATATTGAGGCTTGGATAATTTCTTAGCCGGTGTATCCTGACGAGCCTTTCGCAAACTCTCCGCCTGCGCCTTCCCTCGCCCCTCCGCCATACTTTCTGCAAAATTGGCAAATATCAACGTAAAACACAGCCATAAAGATATCGCCAGAATAAAACCGGCTCCCATCTCTCCCTGCCCGCACAGCGCTTGCACGAACAAACCTGTAGTCAGCACACTGCCCACCCAGACGACAAACATAACAGGATTCTTGATCTGATGTCTGGGATCAAGTTTCTTCAACGATTCTATAATCGCCGGACCCAAAATGGCCGGCTCAAATAATGATGTTATTGTATTCGATGGTTTTTTCATACCTATTCTCC
>JADFYF010000044.1:0-5769 GCA_015233165.1 Candidatus Omnitrophota bacterium | reverse complement strand
CTACCCTCAAAGAAAATTATTCTTGTAAGATCCTTCGCTCCGCTCAGGAAGACGATGTCAACATCAAATGCTCCACAATAGGCCCCAACGCCAACGCCGGAAAAAACGTCAACGCTCCGACAACCAAGACGACGATCGCCAGAAAAACAACAAAGAGTGGCGTATGCGTGGGGAGTGTCCCTTGAGAGGCAGGAACAATCTTCTTATGAGACAGTGAACCGGCAATGGCCAGCATCGGAATCGCCAGCCAAAAACGCGAAAAGAACATCGCTAATCCCAAAGCGATATTATAAAAAAGCGTATTGGTCGAAACACCGGCGAAGGCGCTGCCATTATTATTGGCGGCCGAAGAAAACGCATAAAGAATTTCACTAAACCCATGCGGTCCTGGATTCGCAATAGCCGCCTTACCCACGGGCAGCATCAGAGCTAAGGCTGTCGGTATCAAAATAAACATATGAGGAATCAAAGCAACCAAGGACGCCATTTTCATCTCAAAGGCTTCAATTTTCTTACCCAGATACTCCGGTGTCCGTCCGATCATCAGTCCTGCGATAAAGACAGCGACGATAATAAAGGCAAGCATACCGTAAAGACCACAACCAACACCTCCGAAGATAACCTCCCCTAACTGCATCAACCACATCGCCATCAGCCCCCCTAAAGGCATAAAGGAGTCATGCATCGCATTGACTGACCCATTCGATGCTGCTGTCGTGGCCACCGACCAAATGGAAGAATTGACAATTCCCAGACGAGCTTCCTTCCCTTCCATATTGCCCCCAGGCTGCAATTCAGAGAATGATTGCTGAACTCCTAAGCGATTCAACAGAGGATTGCCTTTTTGTTCAATGGAAACAGATACCAACAGACAGGGAATAAAAATTAATAGCATCGCGGCCAAGATCGCCCATCCTTGACGACGATCCCGAACCATATAGCCAAAGGTGTAACACAAAGCGGCCGGAATCAAAAGAATAGCCAACATTTCTAAAAAATTAGTCAGCGGTGTTGGATTCTCATAAGGATGAGCTGAATTGGCGTTAAAGTATCCACCCCCATTCGTTCCTAATTGCTTGATAGCTATCTGAGAGGCTACCGGTCCTAAGGCAATGACTTGTTCCGTGACAAGTTTTCCAGTACTGTCCTTGGTCGCTTGCGCCAAGGTCGCCTTGACACTTGAATCAAATGTCTGAGGAACCCCCTGAGCGACTAAGACGATGGCCAATACCAAGGACAAAGGAAGTAAGATATATAACGTTGTCCTGACTAAATCGACCCAGAAATTTCCAATTGTTGCCATCTGCCTCTGAACAAACCCTCTGATGACGACCACCAGAATAGCCATCCCCGTCGCTGCTGAAACAAAATTCTGAACCGTCAGTCCCAGCATCTGTGTTAAGTAACTTAACGTGCTTTCGCCGCCATAGCTTTGCCAATTCGTATTGGTCACAAAACTCACCGCCGTATTAAAGGCCAGATCAGGTGCTACGGCAGGCATGGCCATCGGATTTAAGAGTAAGGAAGCCTGAAAACGCTGGATGACATAAAGAACAACGATACCCAAAAGATTAAAGATCATCATCGCTAACGCGTATTCCTTCCAAGACATCCCTTGCTCCGTCTTCACGCCACACAAACGATAGATCATCTTCTCTATAGAGGAAAACCAGACATTAAGGCCGCTCGGCTTTCCCTCATAAATACGTCCCATATAAATACCTAGGGGTTTAACCAACAAGAGCAAGACGAGAAGAAAGATTCCCGTTTGAATACAATTATTGAAATTCATTAGAATATCTCCGGTTTAAGTAAGGCGATAAGAAGATAAATAAATAAACCCGCTGCGGTGATGCCGCCAATCCAATAAATGGCTACCATAATTCCTCCTAAACCTTTCCACACAGATTGATAAACCCTAAGGTCATCACCATCAAAAGAACCATGATCCCTATAAAAAGTAAATCCATACGCCCCTCCTTTGTTGTTTCTAAAATAAGTGTACTCCGAGAGGAATTTTCCACCAGTTAAAAGAAGCGGCGAAGGTATTAAAAAAGTGTTAAAAACATCTTAGGAAGGAAAACATCGCTGTTAAGAGGAGAAATATAGCAAGCATGTCATTCCCGAATGCTGCCTGCCTACTGGCAGGCAGGTCTGGACCCCCGACAGAAACATTCGGGGGTGACAAGATCTTTTATCTTAAACTAAAATTAAATATCCCGATGAATATGGACATCTCTCTGAGGATAGGCGATGACAATTCCATTCTGACGAAATTGATCGAGGATCGCTTTATTGACGGAGAATTTGACTTCCCCATAATTGGACTGAACAACCCAGACAAAGGCCTGCAGATGGATGGCAGACTCTCCGAAATCTCGAATCCCCACCTTGATCGCCTGATGATTAGGAATCAATGGATGATTGCTAAGAATCGTCTCAATGACTTTGAAAGCCTTATCCACATCCGCATCATAGCTGATACCGACATTAAACTCTAATTGACGGTATTCCGAATAATTCTTGATTACTTCCCCAATGATATGTTTATTAGGAACGATGATGATACTGCCATCTAAGGCGATCAGTTCGGTGCGAGGAAGCGAAATGTCCCTCACCTCGCCTTGAACCCCGGCGGCTTCAATAATATCTCCAACCTTAAAAGGTTTGGTAAAAATTAAGGTGACACCTGACGCATAGTTCGACAACGGCCCCTGCAAAGCCAAACCAATACCAACACCAGCGACGGACAAACCGGCAATCAAAGGAGCAATCTGAACGCCCAGACTACTCAAGGATAAAAGTATCGCCAGAGCCAACACCGCCCAACGAGCTAACTGGGCAATAAATTTCTCAATCGTGATATCTATCTTGCGTTCACGCAAAGCATTCTGAGTCATTTTGGCGGCAAAACGCGACAAAACCCATCCCGCCACTAAAATGACAACAGCTCCAATCATCTGAAAGCTATAATGCACCGCATTCTCGGTAATAAAATCAATAATCTTAGTTATTCTGTCGTGATTCATACCTTACTCCTTCTTCAAATTACTTATTCTTACTTAATTTCTTTGTATTTTCTGGCTTATTCAAAAAATTCTTTTTACTGACCAAGGATCGACCTAATTTCTTTTCCAACTGACGCCTAGCGCTACCGGCAATCTCTCCTCCAACCTTCGCATCAGCCTCTAACTTTTCAAAACCTTTAGAATCTTCGTTGCGATGAATTTCTGTTGTCGAACGTTCACCAAGCATGGTAAAAATCAGCTCAAAATCATCCATATGATCCCGTAAGTTTTCACGCTTCAATCCTTTAAGTTCTTTATATTGACTGGGAGTAACTCCAAAGGTAGCTTTAGAAATCTCAGACGTTAATATTTCATAATCTTTTTCATCTTGAGCACCGCGCTGTTGCCATTCATTGGTAAGCTCTTCCCGAATGACAATCCCACGCATCCGTTTCTCAATCCAGTCGTCGCTATAACCTTTGGCCTTATATAATGCGCGCGTTCTTTTAGTCCCCAATTCTGGATCTTCGATTTCTTGGATTCGCTCATACCCAACCTTAGCCAGCCAACGTTTAAAAGGTTCGGCTTTAGGTGATGGAATAGATTGGATAATACGAAATATGCCCTCTGTATTGGCACAGTTTATTTTCTGAGGACCGCCGTCTGTCTGCACTAAAAGGGGGGTGGCAATTTGCACCCACCCTTTTAAAAGTTCAGAATCTCTACGTCGCATATCTTTAATATACCCCGCAGGCTGCACAGAATCTGTTAATACTCTGACAACATCCTCAATAACAAACCACCATTCATTATTGTGAATAGTTTTCCTGACCCGCTTACCTTTAAACACAGCAATTTTAGTTGAAATCATTTCTTCAGACATAACGCCCCCTTTTTATGTGGTTAGTAACTCTTTGCCCAGGGGAAGGCTAGATTGAATTTCTATTACAATCAGTTTGGGGAAAACTGTGGCTGTATTTTTAGCACAAATTATAAAGACATTCAACATTTATACTTTTGGATTCTAAAAAGTTCTAGGCAGGATTAGTTAAGAGAGAAGCATCATTTAACCCCAAGAATCCGCTGAGGTCCGTCATCGGCTGGATATTGATAATGACAGGCGTAAAGCCGGGGGCGTTTTGGAGTTGGGCGAGCTGAGCTGGGTCGAGGTGGAATTGGATATCTCCTCCTTGATTACGTGTTTCTAGATTCATTTTGTCGGAGTTAAAGTCGATACCACCTCTTTCTGTCATCGACGTCTTAACCTTAGACGAATTCATCGCTTTGTCCGGCAAAGTAAAACTTGTCAGCGACCTCGCCACACCCCTGCCGCTAAATAATTCCACAATATCAAGGTCTGAAAGAATTTCTCCCGCATGCAAGCGCCTTAATATATCGAATTCTCTTGGAGACATGACAGCTTTATGCACAGCAGCGCTTGTAGGCCCAAGCTCAAAACCTAGTTTATTGATATAGAAGTTAGCGGCAGGTCCAAAAGAATAATAGAGTCCAAAAGATTTGTACTGAATCGTACTTTTTTCTTTATCTGTGAGAGGTACGCCTCTCCTTAAATGATCCACGAGCCCAGCCGCATGCTCAATCCATTGATTAACATTGTGCATCCTAAACTGGGCCCGTTTATAGACCTGATCTTCACTGAGAATCTGATCTGTAGGAATAATAACAAGAGATACAGCCTTTTTAAGACGGGCAAACTCATTAGCCAGCGCCGTCACGCGTTCCTTATAAACGGAGGCCCAATAATCACCCTGGCCGGCGTCCTTCCCAAGACTATGAAACCTTAAGATGGCATTCCCGTTCATTAATGTCACGATGCCGTAAGAGACAATGGTATTGTCTCCCAAAGCAAATAATTCCAGGTACCTATCTTTATCCATCTCAAACAAATTCCACTGCAGCCCCTGAATGAAACGCCTGGCGACCGACACAGGATTAACTCTTTCAATCCCCTTAATAGTCGAATTATTTTTACGAAGGATTTCTTTGAATTGCGCAGTCAAATCCGACCTTGGTACATTACTACCAACGGAATTCATCGCCTGATCCTCAGACAATTGGGCGCTGTCCCATTTTGAGTCGACTCTCATTGCACTATCGGACTTTACTTTTGTCCCATTTTTAGATCCCAAATCTCTTACAACAATCCTATTCCCCTCTTTAACACTAACCACCACAGAAAATTGTTTTGAAGAAAGAGTCGGGTCTCCAATAATATAATCACCCTCTTTTCTTCCAACCCTAAACTCCTTGTCAGGGTCAATAGTTTTTTCTATACCAGGTTTTTGTTTAGCATCCTTTGGAAATTGCTGAAACTTTATTATCTTACTTTGTTTATCTACCCAGATCCTATACTTATTACTTCCTGCCTCAATAAACACTTCCTGATTAAAAAAGTCTCTCGTTTCATTTGCAAAACTTGTACCTCCCAATAAAACCGGTCTACCTTGACTCTTTGCTTGAGCCTTTTCTGTAGTATTAATAAATTCCTGATAAGTTAAGACCTTCTTAACAATTTCCTCTACCTTTTCTTTATCCATCAAACCTTCTTTAACCGCTAACGAAAGAAGTTTCAATACAAAATCCTTCTCAACACTATCTGGAACCAAATAAAGAAGATGATTATCTACCTCTTCCAAATGATCTGCCTTAGGATTCACAATGATCCATACAGGCCCATGTGCACCAGCAGAACTAACGGCAGGACCATCATCAAGGGGACCAAACTGCCCAGATGTCATTC
>JADFYF010000043.1 GCA_015233165.1 Candidatus Omnitrophota bacterium | reverse complement strand
ATCCTGCTCGCTGGATTCCTCCTGGGCGACAAGTCCCAATTGCCTTAACCTGGACTCTTCTTTTAAATATCGAGCTTTAAGATCAATCTTTCGTTGCTCCATCTTGCTCATTTCCATACGATCGGCCATTAATTGATACGCTAAATAAGTATCAGGTCTCTGAGCTTTCAATTCCCAGGAATGATACGCACCTTGATAAGAAGATTGTGCATGCCCAATCTCGACGCTTAAACTCCTCATACGGGCAAGAGCTTCTGCCAATTCCTGAGTTAACTCTGAGCGAACTCTCTCCTTATTCAACTGAGACTTTTCTTTCTCCAGAGCCAGGATACCTCCCTTTGTTTTGACAACAGAATCCCATAAGGGAATTTCAAACTGCGCAAAGGAATTACTCCCTTTTCCTACCGCCGAGGTGCGTAAGAGGGCTTCACTGGATGTAAGATTATACAAAGGACTATAACCGCTGCTATTGCTCAGATAAAGACTGCTTAAATTCAGCGCCGGTAATTTATCCAGACCTTGTAATCGGATGGTCATATCGACGGCGCGACCGGCCGCCAAAGCTTCCTTCATACGGGAATTGGTGCTATTCTCACCGATCAGGGTTTCTCTCATCGTCTTTTCCTTTGCCTCATCGATGAAAGAATAAGACTTGCCCCAGGGCAGGCTGGCTGCAACAGGTTTATGCGGATTACTATGAGACTCATCGATAAAGAAATTCAGTGCAACGATCAAGCTGTCTTTTTGATCAGCCAAGGCTAAAATCTCAGCCTCGATATTTTTAATATCACGCTCCAGTTGATCCCTCTCTATCTGTAAACTAAATCCCCTCGATTCCCTCGCCATCATAACGGACCTTGGTTCTTTTAAGCTACGTAGCAACTCTTCTAATTGGGATATTTTCTTATCCGCAGCACCAATATCAATTAACAGATTCTGAGCTTCATACACCTGACGGTAGGCGTCTGTTTCCATATGGTGAAAGGCAATCTGTGTCATTTGAACGGCCAGCTGGGTTTGTTTATTCACCTTGCCGGAAATCACATCAATAATATTCCCGGCTAGTTGAGCAAACACAGGAACCGCCGCCGCAATCGTATTTCCTGATTGAAGACTGCCACCGACCATATTATTAAACATCCCTTTAAGCCCGCCGCCGAAGACCAGCTTCCCATCCTTCATCCACATCCCGCCATTTAGACTAAAACGAGTTGCCTTTGGTAAACGCTCCTCCTGCTTTTTCTGTAGCACTTCAATAGCCTGGGCTCCCGTCAGTAATCGATTCCCATTCACCAGCCTTTCGACCTTCTTTAAGTCGATGGCATTGGGTGCTGTTGGCGCTACGAAATAAACGGCCGATGTTGGTTGATGAAATACAGGCACACCACCACCCCCTAATATAGAAGATAAATCCTCCTCATCCGGCGGAGGAGGGGCTCCTCCGGCAGCACCTGCTTTTGTGTTGGCTTGTTCTGCCATCTTAAGCGCGTCTAAAATGACCTGTTTCTCCTTCTCATCCTTCGGCACAATAATCTTCACTGGTAAATTGGCCTGCAGAATACCTTGCTTGTCAAAGACCCTCACCTCAAGGGCCTGAAAAGCGCTTAAATTCATAGTAACATCATAAGGAGTTTTATTAACAGCCATTACCCTCGCTGCTAAACGTACTCCTTGAGGCGTTTCCACAACCACAGGATCATAGGCTTCGATCTTCAATCCCAAAGGAAACAAAATAGGATTCTTACTGCTGTTAATATCTCCCACGAGAGCTTCTCCCGTAACTATCCTCAACAGCTCATCCTGACTTTGAAAGACGCTGGATTCATGAGCAGCTAATCCGCTAACAATGCCGCTTGCCGGAGCGCGGGCATCTAAAAGCTTAATGACCTCATGGAGAGTTCTTAGTCTGGAGGACAACCTGTCTTTTTGAGTGTTTAAGCTGTCTAATTGCTCACGTTTAATGAGCAAGGTGCCGTCGGTATCTCTGGAAAGACTTAATTGGGCATTCACATGGCTTAGTTCAAGACGGATCCCCTGATATTCCTGATCGTAATCTTTATGATCAACAGCGGCCACCACCTGACCTTTGCTAACCCACTGCCCCTCCTTAACTAAAAATTTGACCATCCCATCCGCCAAAGATCTGACGATATATTGTTTAATCTCACGCACAGGGGCTATGGTTTGTGCTTGTCCCTGGATCGCATTCAGCGTCTTAGATGTGCTAATGGGTGGAAGTATATCTGTTCTTAAATCAACCTCGTGACCTACGGGAATCGATGAGGATGACATCACCACCATGCTGACCTGCGCGTTCTTCTGCAAAGGATCGGCAGACCAATCCACGCTCATAATCCCTTGAATTGCTTTCTGGTTAATCGTAAAATTCCTAAGCCTATTGAAATAATTCACCGTCGTTGGAACCGTGAAATTAACGCGAACTCTTTGCTGATCGTAATACTTTAGAATCTCCGTCTGCTTATTGATCTTCATACCATTAACCACCATCACATCCTTGATGGTGAGGTTATGCGGAGCGATGATTTGATTATTTCCTCTTTCCTGATAAGCCTTAGTTAACTTCAAAGATATTTCAGATACCTGTTGCTGGGCGAGTGTCACTTCCGAAGACGTGGCGGCCTGTCTGTCATAAAGATCTTTTAAATCCGCTAACTGTTTCTCTCGAATCTCGCTCTCACGGGTTAATTGCTTAATCAAGCTGTTTAACTGGGGATCTAAAAGAAACAAAATCGGCTCTTGGGCCTTGTATTCTTTTTTATCCACATCCAAACCAGAAACAATACCGCCGCTACGAGCTACCACATGATCCTCGACGGCAATCGGTGTCACCTTCGTTGACACAGAATAGGCGTGACCTTCCTCATCTAACGGGACCACCGTTGCCAAAGGCGGCTCCTCAATAACAATCTCCTTCTTACTTGCTGTCGGCACCTCTTTAGGCATCTCGATTAAGGGATAGTGAAGCTTCACCACAGGGTTTGAATGGGAAGGAGGCGTTATGTCGATAGTTTTCCCGATCCCTCGAGAAGAGGATGTTTCAATGGGGGTAATTTCTTCTCGGAGAGCTTGGGTCTCTACGGGGACAGGAACCTTCTCTACATAAACGGACTTTGGATCAACGTCCGTCTCACCGTTCTTTGTCTTCCAAATCACATTCTTAATTTTTTCAGGTAATTTCTGTATTCTTAAAAAGGGTCTGACCAAAGGAGCAAAACCATGATAATGCCTATGATGTTCTGGCTTCTCCTGTTGAACAATCGCCGAAGGTTGTCCTTTATTATAATCGTCGTCGGCATTAGCCTGACGCATCCCCCCCATCATAATGGCTGCTCCTGCCACCAGGGAGAGAAGATAAGATTTGGACATTCCTAAGGGATTTAACGCCAAGGTAAAACGATGCAGCCCCTTTCTCAAGGAACCGATCTGTCCTCTGATGCCCATCAATCCCGAAGCAGGTCGATAGGTCACTCGCATGGCCGCATCCGCAAACGAAAAACCACCCGAGAAATACTTACGAGGAATCAGCTCATTGCTGATGGGATCCACCTCTTCCTTGATATAGTTATAGGCCCCTTTCTTAAGCGCTTTGAGATACTGGGCATACACCTTTTCCTTGATCTGTTTTTCATTTAAAACAATACCGGATGTTTTATTTTGGTCGACATAGACCAGACCTATCAAATGATCCTTAAATCTTTTCTTAAACCAAATAGCTAAAATCAAAGAATTGTACATCTGACGCAAAGGAGCAAAGTATTTCCCTTCATTAACTTCCCGTTCTAACTCCGGAAGAATAATTTCTCGGGTAATTTCAGAAGAGATATGATCAATCTTCTGCTCCTTGATAGACGTCAGAAGCGACTTCTTAGAATTCTTTTCTATGCTCAGATAATCTTCTTCCGTCAAAACCTTTAAACGGCTTTCGGAAATATAGGCTGAACCATGTTCTTCATACACAATAGCCTTGTCGGGGACAACCCAGACCTTATTAAAACTGGTCACCGGAATGGCGCTGGTCCCATATTCAGCCTTGACTCGCTCATAAACCTTTTTCCAAAACACCTTACCGAGGGTATGATCCGGATAGGTTAAGGAAGAGGCCAGTTGTTTGAGGATATAATCCTGAACCAGCATGTCACGTCCGGCGTTAGTCGTCTCAAACTGGGGAGTAATAATACGATTCTTCTCATAAGGTGAAAGATTAACCCACAGGTCTTCTTCGGGAAGGGTCAGGAAACTTAAGAAATATTTAATCAAAAGATTGATCTGTTCCTCAACATCTTGCTTTGCCTGATTCTGATCTAGCGTATCGACGACAAAATCAATCTTAAAAGGGTCATTAGGATCAATGGAAATCGCCTTCAGAGTAGGTAAGGAGAACGCGGACGATACCGGCATTAATGTTCCCGCTAAAGGCATGCTGAGGTTTTGAGGTTCAGCCGTAGACCAGGCCCGGGCCATATCCTCTGCCAGAATATTGATCGTAAACGTCAGCAGAAGAACTCCACACAAGAGGCGAAACCTTGTGATACCAATCCCTTTCGACCCTGATTTATATTTCATCATGGTCTAAATATAGCCGGCAAAAATAAAGGAGATGTTAAGGGGATATTAAATTTTGAAGCAGGAAATCATTCGGAGATAGTATTTTGATCCTCTTGAACTTCTTTAAGGTTAAAAGATCGCTATCTCCTGAGACAATATAATTTGCTTTTGCGCTAAGAGCGCATTCAAGGATCCTATTATCATCAGGATCATTTTTAATAAGGTTGATCCTGTCTGTGACAATGACCACTTCAGCAATCTGGGAAAGTTCGTGAATTGTTTGTTGAACCACCGATACCGAGACTCGAAACTTCTTACCCACCAAGACTTCAGCGAACTCTTTGAGGATATCTTGAGAGGTCGCTATTTTAATCTTACCAGAGATGCCCATTTCTAGAATTTCCCGACTCTTGCCACCAAACATAATCGCAGAAATCAAAACATTTGTATCCAGGACAAGCTTCACGATTAACCCTTCCCGTGACGACGGCTTGCAATCGCAGAGGAAACATCGCTCTCTTTCAATCCAAGCCTTTTAACATGTTGTGCGGTTGACTGAAAGATTCCCTTCCAGACACGTTTCCTTGCGATATAAGCACGCGCTGCCTCTCGAATAAACTCTGAGCGACTCCGCGCCTCCTCCTGACTTACCGCATCAATGTCCTTTAAAAGTTCATCTGAAAAAGAAATGTTCACTGTTTGTGTTTTCATAGTTTTACCTCCATTTCAAGTATATACAAGGCTTGTATGTTTTGCAATAATTTCTTATGAAGGCTAAAAAAGCTTACTCCCCGAATCTGCGGACAAACCAGGATTTTATAAGCTGGGTCAAAACGGCGTACCCTACGAGCATAAGGGCCAGATATAGCCAGTACGTTGAGGGAAGTCTGACAAAGCCCAGCGTATTGGCCAGAGGAGAAACCATTAACCAGGCTCCCACCACGACGATAATGATGGAGGTGAAAATGAGCGGCCGGATGACCCACTCCGTATCAACTTCATCCGTTGGAATAGTGGTTCGCAAAAAATTATAGAGAAAATTATTCGCAAGCACCTGAAACGAAGGACAGAAACAAATCAATGATACCAAGGCATCTTTTAGAAATGCACATCTGTTCTTAACATAAAAACAGTAGCGTTTGCTATATTAGGATCGCCGTTAGGATGGAAAACATATTGAATGTCTGGCTGCAGGTAAATGCTCTGATGAATATGAATTTGATACATCCCTTCATAAATGGTCTCACAACGATCCTGTCCTGTGCTGGCCCGAAGCTTATTACTCAACGATGCGCTTGTCAGAGCAAAACCAAGAATATCTTTTTCTCGACGTGGAATGAGCCCCGTATAATTAAGGCCGCCTCCGATTGAATGTTCTAACGTATTACGATTCTGCGGAGATCCTCCCCCTAAAAGAAAGATATTTAAACCCTGATCATCTTTAACACGGAAAATAGCCTGATCCCATATGGCATAAGCGCCATAATTATTCTTGTACATAACAGGGTTACTCTCGATATCAATAGCCGACACATCCTGGACATGCGTACTGTTCAACCAAAATCCTGCTTTTAAAGTTCCCTCCATCTGCCCCATCCAGGAAATCTTATAATGATACTGTCCTTCCTCAATACTTAAAAGCCCATGCCTCGTCCCAAAATGAGTGCTGTGAGGGTTATCATCATTGCCAAGGGGATTTCCCTGGAAGAATCCTACCAAGACATCAAACTTTTCATTCGGAGAATATTTGAGTCGCACCGCCGGAACAGGCTCAGGATAAATGGCCTCTCCTTGATTGTTAATCCACATGGAAGGAATCATATTCAAAGCGCTATTAATATAAAGACCTCCTGAATCGCTCACTAAGAATTCTGAATTAAGATCAATAACTCCAAACTTAACGGAAAGCTTATTGTCTAAAATGCTTTGCTGATACCACGCCTCATAAATACGCGTCGAACGTGTCGCTTCAATGTCACTGACCGTTTGTAAATCACCCACCATTTGATCAGCTGTTGGCTTCAATCCTCCATGAGTATTTAATACATCGAAATGAATCAGCCCTCCTTTTAAAATCCCCGCTTTTTCTAAATCCATCTCGGTAATAAAATCAAACTTTCCAAGCCAGGTGTCTTTATGAGTTGTCCCCTTGAGAACACTGACATAATCTTCGATCAGATGAGGATCAAAACTAAGACCCTTCATAGCCCAGGCTTCTCGCTGATTCTTTAAAAGTAATCCCCCATCTGAAGCGGCATTAACAATTCCCGGGAATAAAAGAACGCTAAGTAAGACTGATAATTTCTTATTCAAAACGACTCCACTTTTCCTTTTAATGATTTTAACCAATGCTTAACAACAATTTCCTTGCTTTGATTTGCCATGACACTGGGATTCGTTACCGCAATGACAAGCGCCGCCTTTTACAAAAGATTTCTTTATGTAGGCGACCATACTCAATAAAGCCGCGCCAAAAATAATGCATACTATTAAAGTTTCCATAGAAACTCCTTTTCTATTTTAAAAACCCAA
Source organism: Candidatus Omnitrophota bacterium (assembly GCA_015233165.1). Lineage (GTDB taxonomy): Bacteria > Omnitrophota > Gorgyraeia > Zapsychrales > Fredricksoniimonadaceae > JACQCF01. The sequence goes on along the minus strand of JADFYF010000043.1, from coordinate 9,338 downwards.
CAGCCTTCCGCCCTGAAAAACCACGAAAGACATCAACCATGCCAACGTCAAACTATATCCGATCCCAAACAATGTCCACTTGGCTGAGCCCAGCTCACGATACATGGTCGCCAAAGCGCTGGCGCAGGGAATGTAAATTAGAGTAAACAGCATGAACGACAACGCCGCCAGCGGCGTCATGTCCTGCCTTAAAGCATTGCGCAAGCTTTCACTCTCCGCCCCTGCCTGATCCTCAGCGTGATAAAGAACGCCAAAGGTTGACACCACGATCTCCTTGGCCGCAACACCTGTGATCAGCGCCACGCCGCCCTTCCAGTTGAATCCCAACGGCTTGAGAACAGGTTCCAGCCATTTCCCAGCCTGACCAGCATAGCTTTGTTCAATCTGATCAACCGGAGGCTGACCCGGGGCATTCGTTGCCTTCGGGAATGCCGTCGCAAACCAGATCACAATAGACGCCGCCAGTATGATCCCCCCCATCTTTTTAAGAAAGATCGATCCTTTTTCCCACATATGAATCAAAATGCTCTTCATACTAGGCATACGATACGGCGGAAGCTCCATGACAAAAGGCGCTGCATCTCCCTTAAAAAGCGTCTTACGAAATAATTGCCCCATAAGGATTGCCAGAACGATCCCCGTCAGATAGATCCCGAAAATGACATTACCCGCGTTCTTGCCGAAAAAAGCCCCAGCCAGAAGAATATAGACCGGCAGTCTGGCGCTGCAACTGATCAGCGGATTGATCAATATCGTCAGCAAACGGTCCGTTTTATTCTCCAAAGTCCTCGTCCCCATCATCGCGGAGGTGTTGCATCCGAACCCCATAATCATCGGAATAAAACTTTTTCCGTGCAAGCCGAACGGATGCATGACTTTGTCCATGATGAACGCCGCGCGAGCCATACAACCCGTGTCTTCGAACAGCGAGATAAAGAAAAATAGAAGCAGGATCATGATATTCGGCAGGAAACCGACAACGCCACCGACTCCCGAGATAATGCCGTCCACGACCAGACTCTTAAGCAAACCAGCAGGCATGGCGCCGGACACAAATACGCTGAACTGCGTCACCACTTTGTCGATCAAATCCTTCGGATATGCGCCCAAGGTGAATGTCGCCTGGAACATGCCCCACAAAAACCCGAGAAGGATCGGAATGCCCAACCAACGATTAGTCAAGACCTTATCGATCCTGTCAGAAAGCTCCACGCGATCTATGGCGCGATGGCTGTATGTCTCAGCCAAAACCCCCTTCACAAAACCATAACGAGCATCCGCCAGAATCGTCTCGGACTCATCGTTTAAAATAGTCTCAATGTGAGTTTGACTTTTCTTGACCTGTTTCAAGATAGCCTCTTGATTAGCCGAGGTGGCGATCACTTCTTTGATAATCTCATTATCACGTTCCAGAAGTTTGACGGATAACCAACGCGTCGACAAATTATCCACGGATGCGCTATCTTTTCTGATTTCAGTTTGAATCTTTTGGATTTCCTCTTCCACTTCAGCTCCATATTGAACATGAATATGTCGTGACAGCGGCGCTTTGTTCTCATAAACAGCAACGACCTCTCCTAACAACTCCTTCATTCCTTGTCCCCGATTACCAACAGTGGGAACGATCGGCATACCTAAAAGTTCTCCCAACTTCTTTTTATCAATCATGATGCCTTTGTGCTCGGCTTCATCGTTCATATTCAAAGCAATAACCGCTCTTGCGCCTAATTCAATTAATTGGGTTGTCAGATAAAGATTTCTTTCTAAATTCGTCGAATCAATGATATTAATAACCACATCAGGTTCTCGGAGAATAAAATCCCTGGCAACAACCTCTTCTATAGAGTACGCCGTTAAACTATACGTCCCGGGAAGATCAACCACCTTGATCTCATATCCCCCATAATGAACAGTTCCTTCCTTCTGCTCGACTGTAACGCCTGCATAATTCCCCACATGCTGATGACTTCCAGTTAAGGCGTTAAAAATACAGGTCTTACCCGCATTCGGATTACCACAAAGACCAACGATGATCGTCTTCTTATCCTGAGCAACTTTCTTATCTACAAGTGGGAACCTATTGAACATGTGCTTCCTCCTGTAACATATGAATTTGAATATGAAGAGCCATCCGTCTATCTAAAGCTATCCGGACATTTTCCAATCGAACAATGAGATGATTTCCAAACGCCCGTTGAATAATCTCAATTCCTTTCCCCAACGAGAACCCAAGTTCTGTAAGCCGCAATCTTAAATTTGTATCTCCGGTTAACTGTGTGATCGTTGCTTTTTCACCAATACCCAATAAAGTCAACGGCATAGATAATCCCCTTTTAAAAAATTAAATAGAAACGTGAACATCCTTAGCTTCATCTCGTCGTAAAGATAAGTGATACCCTTTAAGAACCAATTCCATGGGATCGCCCAACGGAGCTACCTTCTCGACGTAAATCTCTGTACCTTTAACAAATCCCATCTCAAGCAATCTTTTTTTAATAGACCTATCTCCTGTAACCTTAAACACCTTACAGTTTCCCCTCACAGCCAATTCGCTTAAAAGAATAGTTTCCATAATGCTCCTGTCATTATTGATCTTTATATGTGAACAAGTATTCATATATATAAATAAAAAAATTACTTCTCTATTACGTGTCTTAAACCTTCTTCCATAAGAGCCTTAATGTGATCATCATCCAAGGAATAATAAGCAATCTTCCCTTCCTTACGACATCGAACCAATTCCATATTCCGAAGAATCCTCAATTGATGAGATACTGCCGACTGACTTACTTTTAAAAGCGTAGCAATATCACAGACACATAATTCTTCTTTAGAAAGAGCAAAAATAATTTTTGTCCTGGTGGGATCCCCTAATGCTTTAAAGGTACTGGCAAGCTGTGTCATGGTCCTATCAGAATTCATTTGATTTCTCACTGTACAGACTTTTCCCTCATTTATGCAGGAGATTTCACAAAGGTAGCCTTTCTTCTTTTGTTCTGCAGTCATTTTTAACCTTTCTTCTTATATGAACGTATGTTCATATAATCAAAGTATACGTCTCCCTGCTTCTTTCTCAATACGCAATACTACTGGGATCTATACTAACAACATCCTATCGGAGAGCTCATGTTGTTGGATTGACAGTTAGCATTACAGCATCACTTGTGACACTCCCTAAGCTATTTTTAACAACACATTGATACTTCTTCCCGCTATTAGCTGTTGTTGTTGCTCCGGTTGTGTACGTAGCCGCTGTTGCTCCACTGATGGCTGGGAATCTTGTAGTACCAGCTACCTGCTGCATCCATTGATACGTTGGGACAGGGATCCCTTTAGCCGCCACTGTAAAACTGGCCATTGCCGGCGCTTTCACCGTCACATTACTAGGCTGAGCTGTGATCACCGGAGCACTTTTGACAGTTAACGTTACCGCAGAACTTACAACACTTCCCGATATATTACTAACCACGCACACATATTTTGTTCCATTATTAAGAACCGTTGTTGCTTTCGTCGAATACTTTGCGGATGTTTCTCCACTAATAGCTGTATATGTCGTCGCACCAGGAACCTCTTGCATCCATTGATACGTTGGCTCTGGAATCCCACTAGCCGCCACTGTAAAAATTGCCGCGGCTGGTACCGTTACAGACTTATTACTTGGCTGTGTCGTAATCCTTGGAAACACATTGACGGTTAATGTAGCAGCAACGCTCGTGACGCTTCCGAAGCTATTCTTAACAACACATTGATATTTAGTCCCGCTATTAGCCGTCGTTGTCACCCTGGTTGTATACGTTGCTGATGTTGCTTTGCCGATAACAGCATACTTCGTTGAACGAGGAGCCTGCTGCATCCATTGATACGTTGGCGCTGGAGTCCCACTAGCTGCTACTGTAAAACTAACCGTTGCTGGTGCCATCACCGTCACACTGCTAGGCTGGGCTGTGATAGTTGGGGCTACTGCTCCTGAACTGATAATCACATTTAAATTAATATTAGCATCTAGGGTAACAACACAAGAGCTACTGCCATTAGCACAGCTACTGTTTCCCCAGTTAGTAACTGTTGAATTATTACCATTAGAAGAAAAACTTAATGTAACGGGTTCATTCTTAGTAAACAAAGCTAAACAAATCCCCGTACTTGAACCTGATATAAAACTACAATTAAGCCCTGCTCCCAAAGCAGCAGAACTGATAATATTTCCCGATCCTGAACCAGTTATATTTAAAAATAAACTCACCCAGGGATTAGTTAACCATTGTTGCTGAAGATTGTTATAAACCAAACGAGGAGAGATAATATCAGCAGCGCCAGCCACAGGATTCTTGCTAATATTCATGAGCCCAAACCAGTTTTCATTCGAAAATCCATCAGGATTTGAGAAAGAAGGAAAACCAAAATACTTTGCGTTAGAATTGCATATCCCAGCGCTTATCTCGTTATTATATTGGCTATAATTGACATTCGTACAATAGAATTCATACGGTTTCCACCATTCATCGGAATATTCCATGACTGATCCGCCAATGGTTACAGAAGAGTTACTAAGAATTTCGTTCCATAAAGACACATCCCAATTAGATTGAGTAATTGGATCATATATTCCCACCCCACCCAAATCCATCAAAAGCGAACTCCCCCAATTATTAATACCCGTAGGATCTTTCACCGACCAGGCATCTACCCCAAATTCAGAAATCCACAAAGGTTTATGCGATTTATTAGCATAATCACTGAATAACGTCCCAAAACTTTTCCCCAAATATAGATTACTCCCCCAGATATCAAGATTGGGCAGTTGAGCATCAGTCGCGCCATCGGTAGAGTTACCTATTTCCACAATACCCCCATTGACCACAGCCACAGGATGATAATTCTTTCCACCTGTACTATAGTTAGAATCTTCCGCCAAATGTGCCGCATAAGACATTTGATCCACTAAGGAATACCAGATCGCCAATTGCTCAGAAGTTAATTTTTGTCCGCTGTATTGTTTTAAAATATTCAAAATTGAAATGTAGTCTGAGGGATACTGCTTCATTAAAATATTCAAGACAGTAGGTGAATTTAAATCAACAATAATACCTCCATTGTAGTCTAGAAAATTTACAATTTCTTGCAACCAATTAAAAACAGCATCCCCATAGGTGAGGCCAAATACCGCTTCAAAAGACGTTCTTGGAACAGCTCCTGAAGCATTCATTGCCTGATAATTATCTTCATTGCCTATAGACCAAAATAAAATCGCCCTGTTCCCTTTAAAAGTATTTACATAGTGGACAAAATTATCAATGATCTGTTGTTTATTAAGGGAGTTTCCGTTGTCATCCGTACTTCCAATATTATTATTTGCGTCAAAGGTCAAATGATTAACCCAAAAACCAGCTATAACTTTCAAACCATATTGATTAGCAAGATCTAAAGTATTTTTAGTTTTATCTGTATTAATAGTGTTACTGGCATCGGTTATATAATTAGTGAAACGCCCGTTGTTCACACACTGACAACTAACAGTGGTTTTATTGCCTTTCCAAATACGGATCGTATTGGTATTCATGTTCTGTAATAAAGAAAAATCACGATTTAAAATATCGGGGTCATCATAGATATTGTTATTTGTAGAACGTGGATCGCCAACAGGATATCCCCAATCACTAGGATAGCGACCTATTGGCATAGGCTCATACCCTACTCCTTTGATGAAATAGGGCACATATGTAACATTGTCAGAAGATAATACCCACAATTGACCCTTTTCAATTTTTACCCATGGATTATTGTTTGCGCTCTGTGCAAAAACAGAAACGCTAGAAAAAATCAATAAAAGAAGAAAAAAAACATTAATAAAGAGTATTTTTTTCTTAACCATGAATACACCTCTGATTCAAAACTATTGCGTATAAATAAGAAAATCACTTTAAACAAATTATTTAAAGTGATTTTCTAATAACAATTTCTATTCCTTGATAAATAAACTAATCAACCTTGCTTCTTTTTTTACTTGCCTTGATTTCTTTCGCAACGATTCTTTCAGCTTCCTGCCAATCAACATCGGCAAATCCATCCTGACATCCACGCTGTTCATAAAGCTCATACGCCTTCTTCTCTACTAATTTAAGAATATCCGATGGGTTGAGTTCTAGTTCTGTTTTTTCTATTTTAGGAGAAACCTTAACCGCTGAAACTTTCTTTGATTTTGTACTCATCTTGTTATTCTGTGCCGTTGCCATGGAAATACCCTCCACATTATTAAAACCTTTTATGTAATAAGACGGACATATCGTACAACTATCCCAATAAAAATCAATGCAAAAAAATACGTATAAAACACCGTATTACTACTTAAAATATGGGTGAAATTACGTATCTTCCTGTCACTGCTCCTGCTGATCAAACTCTTAATAAATATTTTTAATAATTTCCTTGATATGTATACGCATGTATAGTATATTTGTTTTCATGACCCCACTTAAAGATCTTACTCAAAAACAGAAGGACATTCTTAGTTTTATCTATGAAGAGATTAAATCGAATCAGCTTCCTCCTAGCATCCGAGAAATTGCCACACGCTTTGGCTTTGCTTCTCCTCGCTCTGTTCAGGATCATCTCAAGGCTCTCGTCAAAAAAGGATTTATCCGAATTACCCAAAATAAATCCCGAGCCATAGAAATCATCCGTGAACATTTATTTTCTATTCCTCTTCTTGGCTCTGTTCAAGCAGGAATGCCTACGCTAGCTGTAGAAAATATTGATGAGTACGTCAATTTAGATAAATTGATATTCTCAGACAGCAAGGTCTTTGCATTACGCGTTAAAGGTGACAGTATGATTAATGCGGGAGTAATGCCTGGAGATTTAGTAGTGGTGCGCCAACAAGCCTTTGCCGAAGTTGGTCAGATGATTGTTGCTCTTATTGAAGACGAGGCCACTATTAAAAACCTTATCAAAAAAGGCCGGGAATACTTCCTTGAACCAGCCAATCCTAATTATGATCTCATTCCACTGACGGGCGACGCCACAATCATAGGAGTTGTTCTAACTGTCATTAGGAATCTTAGGTAAAAAAATCTTAAAAATTCTACTTCATCGCGCTGATAACATCATCACTGACGTTAAATTCACGTAAATACTGAACATCTGTGGAGGTAAGCTTATAGCTACTTTGAGTATCCTTGATATGCTGGATAATCTCCTGAGATGTCATTCCATGCTTGGTCCAAGAGACGATTTCATCGATACTCATATAAGACGTCGGCAAGTTCACAGAAGCATTCAAACCATCTACCTTTACAGATAACTTCTGATTAAGTTCATTTTGGATATTATAAAGATCTCGTCGAGTTTTATTTAATTCTAAATTAGTATCACTTAATTTCTGACGCAGGCGGTTATTTTCACTGAAAGAAGAGCAGTATTGATAGATTTGATAACCCAAGAAAAACAAAAACATGGCCAGAAAACAAATAATCAAAGTTTTAAATGGTTTAACACATTCTTCCGCTTCCGCCAACTTATGAAAAACCCATTGAAAAACGCTGGCCCAATTTAAATCTTGAGGCTCTGGATCCAAATCCACCTTAGGAAGGCTAACAGGTTCAGCTTCTGCTGTTGAAGGCTGAACATTATTGCTAACCACCTCCATTGCCGCCCTTATGGGTTGGCTTAATTGAGGTTTATTTTGTACACCAATAGTGTAAAAAACCTGTGGAACCTTTCCTTCTTTTACAAGTTGCCCGCTTGAAACCAAGCCAGCTAAAGCCTTATACACAGTCCTTGCAGGTCTCCCAGATTCCTTAAGAATTTTCCCAGTTGAGACCTTACCATTAACTTGAACAAGATTTATAATTTGATCAGAGAGTAGCATGCATATCCAAAGCGTTTAATAAGGCCGATATATTAAATCGAAAGCTAAATAAAATCAAAGAATTTCTCAGAGAGGTCAAAAACCAAGAAATAAATTTTATTGCAGATATACAATCAATGTTGGGCATAATGCACGTATAAAATAGGCAACAATTGGCATAGTGCAAATCGGAATAGTCGTAGTGTGCAGTATATTTATGGTTTTACACATACTGCAATAGGTTGAATGTACCCATTTTTGATATCTAATAATCTCTTTTTATACAGATTCCCTACCGCCATTTTAAATTTATTCTTACTAACGCCAAATAGCTGATAAATTTCTTCCGCAGGAGTTTTATCCGAAAGTGGGCTAGATCCCTTAGACTTCAGATGAGTGAGAATCTGTTGGGACAAATCCGGCATAGCCTGAAAACCTCCTTTATCCAAAGAGATATCAAGCCTGCCATCCTCTCTTAACTTTTTGACATAACCTTTAAGTTTTTGACCAATCGATAAATCTCTAAAGACTTCATTCTTATACAATAAACCCCAAGCATCCTTACCAACAACAACCTTATACCCCATATCTGTCTTGCTGTAGACAATCAAATCCACCTGATCTCGTTCCTTCAATCCATCTGGAGCATCATCATAAAGATATTTATTCAGTTTAGAAGACCCAATCACCCTCCCGTCTTTTTCATCGCTCAACACATAAACAATATAGGACTCTCCTAGCTTCATAGGAACAAGTTGTTGGCTACGGGGAACAAATAGATCCTTAGAGCCCCCTGTACCCACATAGGCTCCATCCTTAGTCACTGTTAACACCTTAAACACCCCGCAACTACCTACCAACTCATCCAATGCTCTGCTTATATTTTTATCAATCATACTCTCCCCATCTTCTTTAAGTTCTTTCGTATAGGTTCCAACATTCCTTCTAATCCATTGAGCTTGATTTCATAAATACTTTTGAGCATCACTCCCAGAGAACCCTCGGGAAAACCTTTGCGACTAAACCAACAAATATAGTCTTCCGGTAAATCCATCAGCAGATGATTCTTATACTTCCCAAATGGCATGCGGGTTTGAAGGAGTTTGAGGAGATATTCTGGATTAGGAAGTTGAGGGTCTTCTACCATTATAGTCTCTACTTCTTCGCCCAAACCCAAATTCCAACCGCAGTAATGAATAAAGGAATCAGGAGAAGAATAATGGCGATTTGTTGTTTTTGATGGCTGGTGAGATCCAAACGGTCGATGGTGATATCTTTGTGTCCCAGGAAGGGTTTGTATTCTAATTCAGAGAGCCAGTTGATGACATTCAGCCCCATCTCGGCGTTGCTGTATTGATTCAGATACGCATTGGATAAGAAATCAGCGTCGGTAAAGACAATGATTCTAGTATCGGATTTCTTAGCTTCCGTCTTATCCTCCCACATCACAAAGGAAATAGGCACTGGTCCTGGAATATCGATACCTTCA
>JADFYF010000042.1:11349-16442 GCA_015233165.1 Candidatus Omnitrophota bacterium | reverse complement strand
CAAAGGCGGCAAGGGTTGGCGGGATATCTGGCAGGATTTGTTGTCCTTGATTCTGATCGAACCTCATCTGGTTCGGGAGAATCTTCTCAATAACTTTGCCGGTGTCCGTATCGACGGCAGCAATGCCACCATCATCGGCACTAAGCCGGGAGAATTTCTGGCGGACAGAAACGCCATCACCCGCGTGTGGATGGATCACGGCGCCTGGCCATTTCTGACCATTCTTTTATACATTGATCAAACCGGTGATTTTGATTTGCTGTTACAGAAGCAGACGTATTTTAAAGATCCTCAAGTTTCTCGCACCATGGAGAAGGATTTAGGCTGGATTAATCAGCATGGTAATCGTCTGTTGGATAAAAAGGGACAGACCTATGAAGGGACCATCCTCGAGCATCTGTTGGTTCAGAATCTGGTCCAGTTTTTTAATGTCGGGGAACACAATATCACCCGTCTAGAAAGCGCGGATTGGAATGATGGTCTGGATATGGCCTTTAACCGCGGCGAGAGCGTGGCGTTTATGTCGTTCTACGGCGGTAATCTTCTAAAGTTAGCGGATTTGATGGAGAATTTAGGGAGGGTGAAGGGACAGGACAGCATTCGTTTAGCGAAGGAGCTTCTGATTCTCTTAGATACCTTAGGCGAGCATCCTGTTAAATACGACGACGCTAAGGACAAGTATGAGCATCTGTTTGGTAAATACTTCCACAGCGTCCAGCCTTTTGTCAGCGGAGAAGTGGTTGAGGTTGCGATCGTCGACATTGCCCGGGATTTGCGTCAGAAGGCGCATTGGATCTTTGGAAAGATTCGTACCCACGAGAAGATTACGGTGAAAGAGGGTGGTCGCGAGTATCAATGGTTCAACGGGTATTATGACAATAACGGGCAGCGGGTTGAGGGGGCTCATGGCAAGCAGGTGCGCATGACCTTAACAGGTCAGGTGTTCTCGATTATGAGCGGTATGGCGCAGACGAAGGAAGTGGAGTCTGTCATCGCTGCTGTGAATAAATATTTGAAGGACAAGAAGCTCGGTGGGTATCGTTTGAACACCGATTTTGGTGTGAAGCATTATCTGGAATTGGGACGCGCTTTTGGGTTTGCCTATGGTACCAAGGAGAACGGCGCCTTCTTCAGTCACATGATTGTGATGTATGCCTATGCGTTGTATTCCCGTGGCTTTGCTAAGGAAGGCCGAGAAGTGTTGCAGTCCATCTATAAGATGGCTTCCGACGGTGAACGCAGCAAGATTTATCCGGGGATCCCTGAATATTTTGATTCCACAGGTCGTGGGATGTATCACTATTTAACAGGTTCCGCCAGCTGGTTGGTGTTAACCGTGCTGACCCAGGTTTACGGAGTTCGGGGTGTCGGCGGGGATTTACTGTTGTCACCTCAGTTGTTGAAGAATGAGTTCAATAGTAAGAATGTGGCCAGCGTGACCTGTCAGTTTGCAGGAAAGCTGTTGACGGTGGAATATTATAATCCTAAGAAATTGGATGTCGGTCAGTACGGGATTGAACAGGTTATTTTAAATGGTCAGCCGATTGTCGGCGAAGTCGTAGGCGCAGCAGCTGTTAAGTTGTCTCGTGCAGTGATAGCTACGACAAAGGAAGTACACATCCGCGTTGTGTTGCAATAAAGTTGTTCCCCTCTTTTTAAAGAGGGGTTAGGGGAGTTATCATGGACATAGGAATTGTAGGATTACCGAATGTGGGCAAATCATCATTATTTAATGCGCTCACCGGAGCTGCCGCCGCGGCGGAGAACTTTCCGTTTACGACGATTGAACCGAACGTTGGGGTTGTTCCTTTGCCGGATGCGCGCATGGAAGTGTTTGCCAAGGAATGGGGTTCTCAGAAACTTGTTCCCGCCGGTATTCGTTTTGTGGATATCGCAGGGATCGTCGAGGGAGCCAGTCAGGGCGAAGGGTTGGGAAACAAGTTTTTATCCCATATCCGCTCGGTCGATGCGATTGCTCACGTGGTTCGATGTTTCAAGGATGAGAATATCGTCAATGTCATGAGTGAATTAAATCCTTTAAGTGCATCTGAGATTATTGAGACGGAATTGTTGTTAGCAGATGTGCAGCAGGCGCAGAAGGGTTTGGATAAATGGATGAAGACCGCCAAGGGTGGCGATCAGGAAGCCAAGGCGCGTTGTGAAATACTAACGACGTTGATGGCAGGTTTTAACGAGGGTAAGCCGGCGCGTAATCAGGGTATTCCTTTTGAAGAATATGCCGAATTTCAGTTTCTGACGGGAAAGCCCTTGTTGTATGTGGCCAATACCGACGAAGGGGAACCTGATCCAGCACTGCTTAAACCTTTGCAGGAACGCGCGGCCAAAGAAGGGGCAGCTTTAATTACCCTGTGTACAAAACTGGAAGCGGAAATTGTCCAGCTTCCCGCCGAGGAGCGTAAAGAATATTACGAAGCCGCAGGGATTACCTCTCCGGGCTTAGCTCGTCTGGCCCAGGCTGGAAAAGATTTATTGGGATTAACCTGTTTCTTTACGGCCGGTCCTCAGGAAGTTCATGCCTGGTTGATTCCTAAAGGAACCAAGGCTATCAAGGCAGCCGGAAAAATTCATAGTGATATTGAACGCGGATTTATCCGTGCAGAAATTTATAAGTATGACGATTTAGTGAAGTATGGCACGTATAAAATGCTTCAGGAAAAGAATCTGGTGACCCTTGAAGGTAAGGATTATGAAATGAAGGACGGGGATGCGGCGCATTTCCGATTCAGCGTCTAATGTCTGAAAATCTTGCTAAACAATTCGATGAATTTGCCCAAAGGCTGGCTGGCCTAAGGGGGTATCTTTGACTTGGTTACTAAGGAGAGAGAAATAGCTGATGTTCAGGCGCAGATGTCTCAGGAAGGATTCTGGGATAATCAGGATCAGGCCAACAAGATTATGCAGCAGCTTAAGGCCTTAAAGAATATCGTCGAGCCTTATACGGATTATGTGAAGCGTGTCGTGGAGGGTCAGCAATTCTTAAGTTTGGCGGATAGCGACGAAGAGATGGCTAAGCAGTTGGCGGATGAAGCCCTGGCGATTAAGAACGGAATTGATGCCCTGGAATTAGAGGCCATGTTAAGCGGGCCGTTTGACCGAAGCAATGCTCTTTTGAGTATTAATGCCGGCGCCGGTGGAACAGAATCCTGCGACTGGGCTTCCATGCTGATGCGTATGTATAGTCGCTATGCGGATATTAAAGGCTATAAGTGTGAAGTGATTGATATTCTTCACGGCGACGAAGCAGGAATCAAGAACGTCACGTTGCGTATGGAGGGGGATAAGGCCTACGGTTATCTGAAGGCAGAAAAAGGCGTTCATCGTCTGGTGCGCATTTCTCCTTTTGATTCTAATAAACGTCGGCATACATCCTTTGCCTCCGTCGAAGTGATTCCGGAAGTGGAAGATGATATTGATATTGCCATTGATCCGGGTGATTTGAGGATTGATGTGTTTCGGGCCTCAGGTCCCGGCGGACAAAGTGTGAACACGACGGACTCAGCAGTGCGGATCACCCATTTACCCAGCGGTGTTGTCGCTCAGTCTCAGAAGGAACGTTCTCAGCTTCAGAATAAAGCGCAGGCGATGAAGGTGTTACGCGCCAGACTTTATGAAATCAAACTGCGGGAGCAGGAAGCGGCGATGAATAAGGAAGCCGGCGATAAGCAGAAGATTGAATGGGGTTCACAGATTCGCTCCTATGTATTGCATCCCTATCTGATGGTTAAGGATCACCGCAGCGGCGTTGAAACAGGCAATGCCCAGAAGGTCTTAGACGGAGATATCGAATCATTTATTGAAGGGTATTTAAAAACTAAACCCGAAGATCGGGATAAGAAGCTTAAAGAGAAACAAACAGACATCTAAGGTATGTCACCCCCGAATGTGTTTGTCGGGGGTCCAGAGTTGCTAAAGTACTAGATGCCCGACTAAAACATTCGGGCACGACAAAGGGGTTCTCATGATCAATCTATTATTTCGTAAATCCGCCGTGAGTTCAGCGCAGAATTTCATTCATCATTTAAATCCTAAGGTGCAGATTAATGTTCATCCGGAAGCGCCGTTGCCGTCGATTGGGATCGTCAAGAAATTAGCTCAGCGTGCCTCTCAAATTTGTGCCCTGGAATCCCAGATCAGCGCTTTATCAGACGAGCAACTGAAGAATAAGACGGTTGAGTTCAAGGCGATCTTGGCGAAAGCCATTGCGTTTAAAAAATCGGAATATGGCAAGGCTGTGGCGAATTACCATTCTGCCTCGTCGGCTCAGGAACGTGAAACCTGTTCTTTAGAGGTTAAACGCTTAGGTAAGGAATTATTCGAGGCGAAGCAAAAGGTTCTGGATGATATTCTCAACGAAGCTTTTGCCGTCGTGCGTGAGACGGGTAAGAGACTCATGAACATGCGTCACTTTGACGTTCAGTTGGTCGGGGGAATGGTGCTCCATCAAGGCGGTATCGCGGAAATGACCACCGGTGAAGGAAAAACCTTGGTCGCCACCTTACCTGCCTATTTAAACGGATTAACCGGAGATGGGGTGCATGTCATTACCGTTAACGATTATCTGGCGAACCGTGATTGCAACTGGATGGGACCGATTTATCAATTCCTGGGACTCACGATCGGATGCATTCAGCATGATATGTCTCCCCGGGAGAGACAAGCGGCCTATGGGTGTGATATTACGTACGGAACGAATAACGAATTTGGTTTTGATTATCTGCGTGACAACATGGTTTCGGTGAAAGAAGACATGGTTCAGCGCGGTCATCATTTTGCGATTGTCGACGAAGTTGATAGTATCTTGGTGGACGAAGCTCGTACGCCTTTGATTATTTCTGGTCCTGCGGAGGAGTCGACGGATAAGTATTATAAGGCCCATCAGATTTCCAAGGGGTTAAAAGGCCGACGGGTCACGGAGAATCAAATCATTGAAGCGAAACACAAGGGTGAAAACTTGAGTGAAGGATTTGATTATCTGGCGGATGAGAAGAACAAGTCGGTGGATTTAACCGACGTCGGCGAAGAAAAAGCCGCTCAGCTCTTTGGGGTGGCCGATTTGCATAGCATCGATACCA
>JADFYF010000042.1:0-11325 GCA_015233165.1 Candidatus Omnitrophota bacterium | reverse complement strand
GCCAAAGAATTATTGAAGAGAGATGTGGAGTATGTGGCCAAGGACGGGAAGGTTATCATCGTCGATGAATTTACAGGGCGTATGATGCCTGGTCGCAGGTGGTCGGATGGTCTGCATCAGGCGGTGGAAGCCAAGGAAGGTATTAAGATTGAACGGGAGAATCAGACGCTGGCCACCATCACCTTCCAGAATTATTTTCGTATGTATAGCAAGTTATCCGGGATGACCGGTACGGCCTACACCGAAGCAAACGAATTCAAACAAATTTATAATCTCGACTGCATCGTCATTCCAACCAACAAGCCCATGGCCCGTATCAACAACGCGGACTGTATTTATAAAACGGAAATGGAGAAATACAATGCGGTGGTCGACGAGATTGCCGAATGCAACAAACGCGGACAGCCTGTTCTTGTCGGTACGATTTCTATCGAGAAGTCAGAATTGATTGGTTCTCTGTTGCAGAAAAAGAGTGTGCCGCATAAGGTTTTAAATGCCAAGTATCATGAAATGGAAGCGCATATCATTGCACAGGCCGGACGTTTGGGGGCGGTGACGATTGCCACCAACATGGCTGGTCGT
Organism: Candidatus Omnitrophota bacterium; assembly: GCA_015233165.1. Taxonomy (GTDB): domain Bacteria; phylum Omnitrophota; class Gorgyraeia; order Zapsychrales; family Fredricksoniimonadaceae; genus JACQCF01. The sequence goes on along the minus strand of JADFYF010000042.1, from coordinate 10,743 downwards.
GGTACGGATATTGTCTTAGGGGGCAACGCTCAATACTTAGCCCGCTCTTTAGCGACGGAGAAGAATAAGAATGCTTCTGTTGAAGAACACGAAGAGCTGGTGAAGAAATTCATGGAGGAGTATCGCGAACAGACGAAGAAGGAACGTGATCAGGTGACAGCTGCCGGTGGGTTGCGGGTGATTGGTACCGAGCGTCATGAATCCAGACGTATCGACAATCAGCTGCGTGGTCGTCAAGGTCGTCAGGGAGATCCGGGTGAATCTCGTTTTTATGTTTCCTTACAGGATGATCTGATGCGTCTATTTGCCTCTGATCGGATTATGTTCGTTATGGACAAGCTTGGGATGGAAGAGGGGCAGGTGATTGAATCTCGCATGGTTTCAGGGGCTTTAGAAGTGGCCCAAAAGCGAGTCGAGAATTACAACTTTGAGATCCGCAAGCAATTGCTGGAATACGATAACGTCATGAATAAACAGCGCGAGGTGATTTATAATTTGCGTCGCTCAATTCTTGAAGGCGAGAATCTTAAAGATATCGTCGAGGATTCTATCTTGTCCTATGCCGATCAGATGGTGGATGCCAATATCGCCTTGTCTGATGTTAATCAACTGTCCTTTGATGATTTAGCCTCTGAACTTGCAGCTAAGTACGGAGTTGATATCCGTCCGATCGCCGAGGAATTTAAAGGGGCGAATGCACAGACGGCTAAGGTTGCTTTGGAAGAATATTTATTGAAGGCCTATGAAGCCAAGGAAACCCAGGTCACACCTGTGATGATGCGTCGTTTGGAACGTATGGTTCTGTTACACACTATCGACACGAAGTGGAAGGATCATTTGTACATCATGGATCAGGTCAAGGATGGTATTTCTCTTCGAGCCTTGGGGCAGAAAGATCCGTTGGTCGAGTATAAAAAAGAAGGTTTCTTATTATTCAAGCAAATGTATGCGGGGATCAATCAGGAAACAGCTTGCATGATGTTTAAGATTCAGCCGATGTTTGAAGAGGATCAGCCTCGATCAGTTTTTAGTAATATTCCGAAAAAAGAAATTCATCAGGAGCTTTCAGGGTTACCTGCGGCGGCGGTTCCCGGGCAGGCCCCTGTGTCACCGGCTCAGGCGATCTTTCAACCCATCGCAACAGGTCATGAGTCTGGTTTCTCATCGTCGATGCAAGCACCCACGGGTCCTAAGGTGGGCCGTAATGATGTCTGCCCATGCGGGTCGGGAAAGAAATATAAAAAATGCTGCGGGCAATAGGGTTAACCCTTCTATCCGCATTTTTACTGATCCTTGCTTTTCCTAAGCCGCAACTATGGCCTTTGGCATGGGTCGCCTTAGTCCCGTTCTTGTTGGCCATCGATTCTAGGCGATTTTGCAGCGCAGGATTCTTAGGGTTGTTGTTTGGTTTCTTGTTTTTCTTCCTGAACATCGGGTGGCTTATTTATGTCACTGTTCCCGGCGCCATCGTCTTGTCGCTGTATCTGGCGTTCTATCCTGCTTTATTTGCCTTAGGCGTTGTTTACTTTAAGTATCTACCCTTAATCCCTCGAGTTTTTATTCTCTCCGCCCTGTGGGCTGTCTTGGAATTCCTGCGAGCCAATCTCTTTACAGGTTTTGGTTGGTTGACCTTGGGACACTCTCAATATCAGAATCTGCTTTTGATTCAGATCGCGGATATCGTCGGGGTTTATGGGATTTCTTTTTTGATGATGGCTGTGAATATTTTGACGTTTGAAATTATTAGGTTCGTTATTGCGAGGGAGCATGGCGACCGAAGCAATCTTGATGAGATTGCTTCGCAAAGAACGCTCGCAATGACGCAGTTAAAGAATATTTATATTACGTCGGCAATTATAACCACCTTATTGGTTGTTTCCTTAGCCTACGGCGTATGGGCCTTTACTCAGAGCAAGTTTTCATCGACAGTTCAGGTGGGTGTTATTCAACCGAATATTGCTCAGGCCATCAAGTGGGATGAACGTTATATGCCTGCCATTATGAAACAGAATCTACGTCTGACGGATCAGGTGGCTCAAACGAAGCTGGACGTCATTCTTTGGCCTGAGACAGCCCTGCCGGGAGTCGTCGGAGAAGAGCCCGGTTATCTGGAACAGATTCAGCTGAAAGCGCTTGATTTAAAGACGCCGATTGTGATGGGAGCCATTGATATTCAAAACGATCATTATTATAACTCAGCTTTTTTGATTGGCAGCGAGGGAAAGATTAAGGGGCGTTATAAGAAAATCCATCTTGTTCCTTTTGGTGAATTCTTGCCGTTAAGACCTGTGTTAGGGTGGTTGAACAAATATATCGGCTTGGAGGATTTTACTTCAGGAACAGAATACACGCTGTTTCCCGCGGGCGTCTTGGAACATAAATTTGGCGTCCTGATTTGCTTTGAAGATACCATCAATGATCTCTGGAGAAATTTCGTCAATTCTGGAGCCGGTTTTCTCATGAACATGACCAATGATGCCTGGTTTATGGATACTAAAGAACCGTTCTTGCATCTGCAGACGGCTGTTTTGGAATGTGTGATGAATAAAAGATCCCTGGTGCGCGCCGCGAATACCGGGGTCAGTGGTTTTATTGACCCTTTGGGACGGATTATGAATTTGGCAGAGGATAAGAACGGCAAGAAGACCTTTGTAGAGGCTGTGAGTAGCGCCTCCATTCCAGTGAATGACCGGATAACCTTTTATACAAAGTATGCAGATGTTTTTACATCTCTTTGTTTTCTGTGTATACTAGGGGCAGTTTTTATCCCAAGGAGAGCTTATGTTTAAGAAGATTCTGTTAATTGACGACGATCCAGGAGTCCATTTCATTGCTACGCCTATTTTAAGCAAGCTTGGCTATGATGTGATTTCTGCCAGACACGGGGAGCAGGGACTGCAGCTGGCGTTGAATCAAAGACCAGATTTGATTATCCTTGATGTCATCATGCCTGGCATTAAAGGGCGGGAGCTGTGCATTAAAATGAAGGCGTATCAGGTATTAAAGAGTATTCCCGTTGTCTTTCTGACGGCCAAAGATTCTGAGGACGATGTTCAAGCAGAATTAGATGCTGGTGCGGTCACCCATTTAACCAAACCTATTGACGCCGCCCAATTAGTGACAGTTGTTAAAGGCATCTTAGAGTCATGAGCGGTGCCAACAAACAATTAAAGAAAGACCTCGCCCGTTTTTCCTTTTATTTTTTCACCAGTCTATTTAAGGTCATGCCGTATTGCTTCGTCAGTTTTATATCTGGAGCATTGGTCACCATCGCCTATTGGGTTCTCAAACGGATGCGCAAACATGCCATGGAAACCCTGCAGATGGCCTTTGGTCATGAAAAGTCTCCGGCAGAATTAAAGCGTATTTGCAAAGCCTGTTTTAATACCCTGGGTAAAGGTTTTATTGAACTCGCTTTTTTTGTTTTTCATCCCAAGATGATTACTCAGAAGATGACCTTTCGGGGTAATTCTAAAGAGAATTTGGATGCGGCGTTAAAAGAAGGTAAAGGGATCGTTGCTGTGACCGCGCATTTTGGAAATTTCTCGTTGATGTTCGCCTTTTTAGCACAGATGGGGTATCCGACCCATGCCATTATGCGTCCCAGCCGGGATGAGAAACTCGAACAGCCTCTAGAGGATTTGCGGACCCAGGTGGGGTTAAAAACAATTTATACCATGCCTCGTATGCAGTGTGTTTCTCAGACGATCCGAGCGTTGCGTAATAATGAAATCGTTTTGATTCCCATGGATCAGAACAATGGCAGTAAGGCCGGTGTCTTTGTGAATTTCTTTGGTCGCCCCTCAGGAACAGCGTCAGGTCCTGCTATTTTTGCCATGAGAACGGGTTCACCCATTGTTCCTATTTTCACTGTCCGTACCGGTAAGGATACTCATGAAGTCATGGTGGAACCGTTCTTCTATTTGGAAAAAAAATCGACGGATGAAGAAACTGTTCAGTATAATATTCAGAAGATTACCACAATCATCGAGACGTATATTCGCAAGTATCCTGAGGAATGGGGATGGATGCATCGACGATGGAAGAGTCAGCCTAAGGTGCCTCAGGGAGGCTCTACGGCCTCTGTAGACACTTCTAAGGGAGACATCCTATGAGCAAGGTTGTGATATTTATTCTGGGGTTCTTATTTTTGGCCGTTGGATTAGGGATTGTTATTAAGAATTGGGATGTTTTGGCAGCGATGGTTAAAGCCTTTTCCGGTGTTATGATGGCCTTGGTGGGCTTGGTCATGATGTTTTCAGTGAGTCTTCGTCGATGATACGCCTTGTGATATTTGATTTAGATGGCACCCTGGTTAATGCCTATCCTGCTGTTGTCTCCAGCGTGAATTTTACTTTACAGAAGTTGGGATTTCCTAAGAAGACAGCGTATCAAATCAAACGTGCTGTTGGTTGGGGAGACAAGCAATTGGTGGTGCAGTTTGTGGGGGAAGAGTTGGCGGGGGAAGCGTTACAGTTATATCGGCAGCATCATTTAAAAGCGCTTGAAACAGGGGTGCGTTTTCTGCCGGGTTCGCGTGCTCTTTTGAAATGGTGTCGGGCTCAAGGTCTGATGCTGGCTATCGCTAGCAATCGTCCTTTGATGTTTACGAAGGTGATTCTTCAGGGGCTGGGTGTTGAAGAGATGTTTGATCAGGTTCTTTGTGGAGATCAGGTTAAAAAAGCAAAGCCTTATCCGGACATGCTTCTTTCCATATGTCGAAAATGTAAGATTAAAAAGTCTGAAACTTTGTTTGTAGGGGATATGACGATTGATTTAAATTGTGGTGCTCGTGCAGGAATTAGAACCGTGGGTGTTGCGACAGGATCAAACACAAAAAAAGAATTGCTGGAATTGAAACCATATAAGATAATTGATTCCATCAATCAGCTAAAAACATTGATTCCACTTGCTTGAAGTCGGAGTCATATAAGAAAGGTCACACAATGAGTAAGAAATTACGTAAGGGTAAATTAGCATGGCGTTCTAAGAAAGCCAATCACGGTACCAAACCAGGAAAAGGATAAGATCCATGAGACAAGGAGCCCTTCGTCTAATTTTGTCATGTTTTTTGATTGCTTCATTAGCCGGATGCGTACCTTTGGTATTGGTGGCTGTCGGAGCCGGAGCCGTCGGCGGATATTCCGTCAGTCGAGATACCTTTGAAGGGGTCAGTGCCAAGAGTCAGGATGAACTTTGGGATGCCGCCAATCATGTTCTTTCCATTATGGGAGAAGTTAAAGATAGCGACCGTAAGGGTGGTATGATTTATGCCACAGTCACGGGAGTTCATGTTACGGTCAGTGTTATTCCTGTGAGTTTAACAGCAACCAAGCTGCGCATTAAAGCCCGCAAAGGTATTTTCCCGCGTATTGCAGTTGCCCAGGATGTCTATGCCAAGGTTGTGCAAGAGTTGGAAAAATAGCATAGAATCTCGTCAGCCTTTAAATCAAAATTCAAAAATATTTGAAGGTTGACTTTTTAAAGGTTTTGCATAGAATAAAACAACTTTTTCATCCTTTGAAATAGTTTTTGCCGAGTTAGCTCAGGTAGTAGAGCGCAGGACTGAAAATCCTGGCGTCCCCAGTGCAAGTCTGGGACTCGGCACTTTTTCTTATTTATTTTTTACTGACCCTCTTAAATGTATAACAGTCCAATCTTATGCTGGCTTAGCTCAGTTGGTAGAGCAGCGCATTCGTAATGCGCAGGCCGTCAGTTCAATTCTGACAGCCAGCTTTTTTTCAAATCCCTATGTTAAATCAATTTTGGTTTCAAGTCTTCGTCATCGTTGCGTTTTACAAGTTATTACGACGATTGGGGTGGCCTCTGGAGTGATTTTCTCGGCGGAACATTTCTTGTATTGGGTTTTTATTTCTATTTTGATTATTTTGGTTGAAGCTTGGAAGAACTTGTGGCAAATTAACCAGGTTTGGTAGTACAGAACATCTTTAGTAAAATCGATCTGTGTCAGGGACGATATAAGGAAGCAGCCCTTCGGCTGATGAATCAAGATGCTCACATTTTTCAAAAACAAAGATAATCGAGGTTTCTTTTCGTTCTGGCTTGCCCAACTGATCTCTCAGTTCGGAGACAGGGTGCATCAGATGGCTCTCGTCGGTTTAATAGCCGCTCGTAATCCAGGGTCGTCGGTGGAGTTGGCTAAATTATTAAGTTTCACCATCATTCCTGTTTTTATCATTGGTCCTATTGCGGGGGTTTATATTGACCGGTGGGATCGCAGGCGCACCTTGTTTATCTGTGATTTTATTCGGGGTCTGTTGGTTTTGCTGATTGCGTTTTATCTGATGCATCTGAAGGATATCTGGCCGATGTATGTGGCGGTCTTTATTATTTTTTCTCTGAGCCGTTTTTATGTGCCGGCGAAGATGTCCTTTGTTCCTGAGATCGTCGAGCAGAAAGATCTTCATGTCGCTAACTCCCTGGTCACAACCACTGGCATGATTGCCCTGGTGCTAGGGGCTTTGCTGGGAGGCCTGATTGTTGAGTACTCAGGATCCTTTGGCGGGTTCTTGTGGGATGCGATGACGTTTTTCTTATCCAGTCTTTTGGTATTTTCAATCGCCACCTTCCGTCGCAACCTTCCTAATAAGGAAGTGATTATTACACGGACTAAGGAAATGATTCGATCTCAAAAAAGCATCTGGGTGGAAATTGGCGAGGGGATTCGTTATATCCAGTCTCAAAAGCAGATTGGTTTTATTTTGGGCGTGATGTCCATCCTTTTCGCTGCGGCTGGTGCGGTCTATGTAGTGATTATTGTTTTTATTCAGCAGGCCTTTCATAGTGTCACGAAAGATTTGGGATTTTTGGCGGTCCCCTTAGGAGTTGGTTTATTCTTAGGAAGTCTGGCGTATGGACGATGGGGCGCTAGATTAACCGCTTTTAGGACGATCTTCTGGTCCTTGATCTTAGGAGGAGGGATGATGGTGGCCTTTGCTTCCTGTGTGGAGGGGACGCATAATCGATTCCTGGCGATGGGCTTGTCATTTGTTTTAGGTTTGGTGGTGGGACCTATTGTGATTGCATCCAACACGGTGATTAATCAAGTGACGTCGAAGGAGATGTCGGGTAAGGTTTTTGCAGCGTTGGAGTTTGTCATGCATTTGGCCTTTATTTTATCGATGTTAGCCAGCTCTTTTCTGGCAGATCATATCGCTCGCGTCTGGATTTTAATTGCCGTTGGGGGGCTATTTCTTTTGGTGGGAGTGATTGGTTTATTTAAATCCAGACATTCATCCTTGGTTTCTTAAAACGGTTCGGAGATTCTTATGAAGACATTTGCGGTTTTAGCGTCGGGCAATGGAAGTAATTTACAGGCTATTATGGATGCCATCAAGAAGAAGAAGATTAAGGCTAACTTGAAACTAGTCTTAAGTGATAAGGCCGATGCCTTTGCCCTGGAGCGTGCTAAGAAGGCGAAGATAGCGACGATCTATATTAACCCTAAGGATTTTTCTGATCGTGAGGCGTATGATCGTAAGGTCATTGAGTATCTCAAAGAATCTAAGGTGGATTTTATTGTTCTAGCCGGTTACATGAGACTCTTAAGCGCTCATTTTATTAAACAATATCCGAATAGGATTATGAATATTCATCCCGCCCTGTTGCCGTCGTTTAAGGGGATTCATGGGATTCGAGATGCCTTTGAATATGGGGTTAAGGTGACAGGGGTTACTGTTCATTTTGTCAGCGAAGAGATGGATGCCGGGGCTATTATTATTCAGGAAACAGTGAAGGTCACGCAGAAGGATACGCTTAAGACTTTAACTAAGAAGATTCATAAGGTCGAACATAAGGTTTATCCGCAGGCTATTGACTGGTTTTCTCGTCAGCGTTTGAAGATTTCTGGTCGGAAAGTTCTTCTTCGTTAAATTCAGGCTTACCGTCTTTAAAGCTGATATGAATCAGTTTGCCGTCATTCTCCTTGGGCTTTTCCTCACCGAAGTTCACCAGCTGGGCCTTATCAAAGAGATACTTCTTATTTAAGCGCAGATTGTTCAGGCGTACGTTGGTGAAGTCATCAAATTTATAATACTTGGTAGTATCAGCTACAATTCCAATGATGGTCTTATCCAGATCAGGTTCCTTAGGTGTAAAGTCACTGTACTGGAATTTAAAGTGAATGCGATTGACGATTTGTTTAGTTAAGAAGCCACTCATCGTCATGTCGGTGTATTTGATATGAGACCCCGTTTCATCTCCGATGAAGCTGGGGGAACCCTTGCGGTCACCTAAGAATCGTTTCATGTATTCATCATTAGGGATGTCGCCGGACATAAAGCGCATAAAGTCTTTGAGATAAAAGGTGGAGCGTGTTTCAATTCCTTTTTTGATGTCGGTAATCACAACGACAAAGAACTTAGGGTTAATCTCACTGCCCTTGGCCTTGGCATTCAAGAAAACTTCATAGATAGCGGTGAAGATATTGTTTTGATTTTTCACGTAACTATCGGTGTAGGAGCTGTTAAAGCCGTAATCCTCTTCTTTACTCTTTTTCTTCTCCGTGATGTCGTATTCAAACGAAAAGATACCGTTGTTGAACTTTCCGTCGGCAAAGTTAACCACATATTTAGGGTTTTCCTTGGCATCAGGAGTGGGCGGTTTTTCTTTTTGCACTTCGTAATCAAAGATAGGAGTCTTCAGTGGCAGGTAAATCCAGAAGGTCTGACCGATCTGACGCGTACGCACATGGATGCCAAAGTCTTTGATGCATTTATCTTCAAAGATTTTTTGAGCTTCCGTGACGCTAAATTGAGGCTTTTTTTCAGGATGACCGCATCCACTTAAAAGGAAGGCTGCCAACACTAAAGCCGAGCATAATTTAGACGATGGCCACAGGAGGGCGTTTAAGGTTGAATTTTTCAAAAATAGCCTCGATCTCATCGTATTCCAATTCCTCTTTTTTGTAGAGCTCCTGAGCAAAGTATTCTAATAAATCTCTTTTTTCATTCAGAACAAGTTCAACTTCCTTGATACAGTTATTTAAGATCTCCTGAACGTCGTTATCCAGGGTTTCCTTAGTCTTTTCAGAGAGGAAGTGGTATTTTTCAGAGTACAGGAAATCTCCGACTAACCCGCTTTTACCCATCCCATAGCTTCTGACCATGCGTGAGGCAATCGAAATGGCTGTATAGAAATCTGAACCCGGAGCACCGCCGACGCCCTGGCTGGTGGTGCCAAACTTGATACGTTCAGCGACGTAGGCAGCAATGCAGCGTTTGATATCGGCATAAAGATCTTCTTTGTTAGAAGACTTGTGTTCTTCCTGAGGACTGCTAAAGACAGCCCCGTAGAATCCTTTGCGGGGAATAACGGTGGCTTTGATAACATCGTCGGTGGGATGCAGAAGATACCCGATGATGGCGTGACCTGCTTCGTGATAGGCCGTCCATAATTTAGATTGTTCGCTTCTTTTAATGTTGGATTTCATCCCAAAGGCAATACGATCATACGCTTCGGCTAAATCTTTTGCATTGACAGTATCACGACGGTCACGAAGAGCAACAATCCCTGCTTCGCGGATCATATAATCAATATCCGCCGGACTAAACCATAGTGTCTTTTTAGCGAGGATTTCTGTATTCACAGGAGTCGCAGGATCAACCTTAACATTCTTGAGGTAGAAATCAAAGATATCCTTACGTTCCTTGAGGTTCGGACGATTGACGTAAATCTTGCGTTCAAAACGACCGGCACGCATCACCGCTTCGTCTAAATCTTCTGCTTGAACGTTGGTCGCTGCGATACAGATAATGTTGTTCTCTGCCTTGCGAAGACCGTCGAGTTCCGTAAGGAATTGATTGATCGTCGCGTTGTTGCTTGTTGTTCCGCCAAAACCCATATCGGCCTGACGGGGGCGGGCAAAGGAATCAATTTCATCGATGAAGATGATGCAGCCGCCTTCCATAGAAGCTAAGGCACGGGCTTGTTTAAATAAAGATTTCATACGGGCGGAGCCTTGACCGACGAACATGCCGACAAATTCACTTCCCACCGCTGAAAGGAAGGGGAGGCCTGCTTCGGTGGCAATCGCTTTAGCCAGGTACGTTTTACCACATCCGGGAGGCCCAAACATAATGGTACCCTTGACAATTTTTCCGCCGATTTGTTTCACTAAAGCACGATCTTTAAGAAGCTTAATTAATTCTATCGCTTCCCGTTTGGCTTCATCCATCCCGATAACGTCGTCCATCTTGACATTGACGCGGACTTTGTTTAAATCCAGCGTCCCCATTTTTCCTAAAGCACCACCAGACATCATCCAGGAATAGAGACCTATTGTGAGTGGTAAAGAGAGTAAATTAACAAAAATAAACATGATCATGGTTTGCCCCATCTGGGCAGAGATATTGCGGCGGGAGAACGATTCAAGCTGATCGTAATTGCCGTTAGAGACAATCATAAATTGAATCATCCAGATGAGCATGGTTATAGCAAAGGAGATAAGAATAAGGCGAATCCAATATAACCGAATGAAAACAGAGACTTTACGAAACATGTGAAGGACCTCTTTGGATGAAGGATATGTTAAAAAATATGTTAAGAAAGACTAACATATAGTGGGTCTATAGTCAAACGCAAGGAGTGACAAATTTTGGGAATGATACCATAGATCATTACCCCCTATTTGATGGGGAAATACAACAAATCTTATGTATCAAAGACACCTTCTTCAAAAGAATACAAAAGGATTTTCGAGATTTTCTAAAAGATAACCAAGCG
>JADFYF010000041.1 GCA_015233165.1 Candidatus Omnitrophota bacterium | reverse complement strand
CCATAGTGGCGGATAATTTAAGACGTATTCGTCATATAACGGAAGATCAGAAACCAAGCAGGATTTCTAATAATGATTTGTATTCTTTTTATGTGAATTCGGACGGAAGCATTAGGGAAAATTTCACCCCAGGCGAGGATATCAGAGATCCGAATATCCATTTCTTTCATATTGAGTCTAATAAGACTAATCATTTTGTATTTGATAGTATTCGAGAAAATCTACCCGATCAGGTTCGGACGGTTTTATATTCGACATTTGCCGCAATGAATAAGGAGTTGGAGGCTAAGAAATCAGCTGGGGATAAGGCCATAACATCAACCGGTGGTATCGACTTCACCCCTGATAAGATGAATCTGCAGGTTCAAAATATCGGTGGGAAGATTAAGGTGACGGTGGATCCGGCTATGCTGGCACAGTTGCAAAATACCCCCGGCTTTAGTCCGTATGTGGTCAGCGTCGAACCCCTGAATGATTTAAGAGGGTTCTTAAGTCAGCAGGCGACCCCTTTAAAGTCAGCTGCCGTGAGTTAAATTTCTTCAATCTTTTAAAAAGGATTCATGCTTATGCAAACCATTGAACATCGTCGATTTATTCGTCATCCTCTGCGTTTACCTCTGGCGTTTGTCATTATTAAGTCCGCCGACAAGATGGATCAGCAGGAAATGCGTTCGGAGACAATTAATGTCAGTTTAGGGGGATTGCTGTTTCCTTCTGAGAAGTCTGTTCTGCCGGAATCGATTATTCTTATTAAGATGCCTATCGAGAATAAGGTCTTTAATGTGAGAGCAAAGGTTGTGCGTTGTGTGAAGATCCCCAAGAAAAAATTGTATGATATCGCGGTTAGATTTTCCAGACCCCAGGAAGCGTTTAAGGTCAAGATGATTGAGCAGATTTCTCTGATAGCGCAATACCGTGAGAGCGTGATCAAACAATCCGGTAAGGACATCTCCATGGAAGAAGCCTCCCGTCAATGGATTCAGAAATATTCAGAACGCTTTAGTCGGTTGTATTGGTAGGGCGAGATTCCCCTCGATGTTCCCCTCCCCCATGTGGGAGGAATAATAAAATTAATTTCCGCTTAATAAACTCTGCGCTATCGCTGGTATCTTGATATTATGACTGCTTGCGTAAGAAATCAGCGTCGATAGAATAGCTTTATAAGAATTGAAATCCGAAGCTGCTGTTTGGGCCAAGGGAAGGGCTTGGGACAGGATGCCTTGAACGCTCATTTTATCCTGCAAGGGCGCGGTGATTAAGGCCGACTTCGCCTGTTGTCCGAAGGTTCCTAAGGCAGGAATCATATTCTTTAGACTCGATAAGCCTCCTGAAAACGCAGATAAATTGGTTCCTAAGGTTTTATTCGCATCAGGAGCCACCGTCGCTGTTCCTTGCAATTTTTGTTTCAAGAACGCTCCTGCCATATCCACCGATTGACGCAAGACAGAAGAATTATTGGTATTCACAGTGCCTGCGACCAGAGGCGAAGCCGAAGACAGCTTGCTGATCAGATCAGAATTCCCTCCGAGAGCCGTCAACATTTTTCCTAAAGCCCCATTCATCAAGGACGTGGATTGCGCATAGGTATTAAGAAGCTGCTTCTTGGTCGCTGTCAGCTATGCTAAGATATCGCTGGGCGTCGAATATACCTGAGCGATAACTCCAAATTGACTTAAATTCGAAATTTACGCGAAGCTGTTCGAAGCTGTCTTAAGGATTCTAAGTAACAACACGGCAATGGTCTTTGTCGTCAGGGGAATCTCCTTTGATACACATTAGCAAGAGAGAATAATTGACTTTAAAAAAGGATTCAATCAAGGTATTCCATTCCTTCGTTCCTCCCCCTTGATGGGGGAGGGAATACCACGAAAGAAATGGTAGAAACAACAATCGCTTTAGGCTAAGATGCCCTTTAATGAAATCAACTCAAGAAACCACCTCGATGGGTTTCTTAGGGATAGTGGCATTTATCTTTAGGATTCTTCCTTTATCCGTTAGTTTTACAATAGGCCGTTTGTTCGGACGTATAGGCTATTATGCGATGCCCAAGAAGCGCGCTCTCGTCTATGCCAATCTTAAAACAGTCTTTTGTAAAGACAAATCTCCCGCCCAGCTGCGGTATCTGACCCGTCGTGTTTTTATTCATCTGACTCAGAGTTTTGTGGAAATGCTCTGTATGCGTAACATGAAACGATCGGGGTTTGACAAGTTTGTTCAGATTCAAGGACGAGAACATATTGATGAGGCCATGCGCCGGGGCAAGGGGGCTGTTTTTTTGGCCATTCATTCGGGCAACTGGGAAATCGGTAGCATCTTTAATAGTCTGACCGGCTACACCTATAATGTCGTCGCTAATAAGCAACCGAAGATGCCTGAATTGGCGGTACTTCTTAATGAATGCCGCAGGCTCGCCGGAGCTCATGTGATTGATGTCGGGAGTGCCACGAAAGAAATCATCAGTGCTTTAAAACGTAATGAGATCGTCGGGCTTGTCTTGGATCAAGGCGGGCAGGAGGGGGTGATCGTTGATTTCCTGGGAACAACAGCGTCGATGTCTAGCGGTGCTATCCGTCTGGCGTTAAAGTATGGCTGTGCGTTATGCCCAGCCTGGATGGTCCGCCAAAGCAATGGTCGTCACATTTTAGAATTCCTGCCGCCTGTGACGTTGATAGAAACGGGGAATTTCGAAGAGGATATCAAAAGCAATGTTCAGAAGGTGGCCTTGCATTTTGAAGCGCGTTTGCGTCAATACCCGGAAGAATACCTGTGGTTTTATAAGGTCTTTAAGTATACATCTGTGGCGCAGATCTTGATTTTAGAAGACAACCATTCCAAAAACGGACAGCCGCTTCAGGAGGCCTTGGAAAGGGTGAAGAGTGCGTTAGTCGAAGAGGGTAAGACCGTCAAAGACAAGAGAGTCTCCATCCATTTTCGCTCGACGTTCATGGCTAAACTTTTTTCGGTGCATGGTATTCTTTCTCGGTTCTTTTCATTTTTTAGACAAGAGGATCATTTGCGATTTTTCTTAACAGAGTCTTGTTACGCGCAACTCATGAGTGTAAAATCGGATTTTGTTATTTCCTGTGGTCCTGAGGTTTCAGGAATTAATTTCATTTTAAGCAAGAACCATTTAGCAAGGTCAATTCAGGCAGAGTAATGACTGGTTGACGTCATGGCGAGCGAATGCGAAGCAATCTAATAAAGACTATGAAGATGATTATTTTATACAGTTTCATTATTTTACTAGCCATCGCCCTTGGCCTGACGGGTTTGCAGATTTTAAAGATTCGTGAGGGGGTTCGAAAGCTTTCCTATCATAATAAACCTTTTCTTTTGCCCAATCCTCAGGCGACATTAAAATTCTTATTTGTCGGAGACAGCACGGCCTTGGGGACGGGAGCTGTGGATAATAAACACAGCGTGGCCGGTTGGTTTGGCGCTGATTTTCCTTTGTCAGATATCAAAAACGTCAGCGCTAATGGCAAGAGATTGATTGATCTGGTCCATGACTTCCCTCCCTATCCGGGCGAACATTATGATTTGGTGGTGGTTCAGATCGGCGCTAATGATATTTTTAAATTTTCCCGTTTTGAGGATATTGAGGAGCAGATGACGACGGTGATTCAAAGGGCTAAGACCATCGCTTCCCATGTGGTCATCCTGCATTCGGGCAACGCTGGTCTTGCGCCGATCTTCATCTGGCCTTTTGACTGGATCATGACGGATCGGGCTCGTCACATGAGAGCTTTGTATATGAGAAAGGCGAAGGAAGAAGGGGTTTTGTACGTCGATCTTTTTACCGAACGCGGCAATGACTTATTCTTAAAAGATATTGATAAATATTATTCTGCTGACCATCTGCATCCGAGCGGTTGGGGGTATCGTTGGTGGTATGAAAGAATTCGTCAGACGCTGGATCAAGCGGGGGTAAGGTTGTGATGGGGTGGACGTTGATTTTTGATAGAAACACTGAGACAAGGAGTTTAGAAATGAGAAATAAGACACAGGGCGTGAGGATGCTGGGGTTGATGGTCATGACGATGTTTTTATCCGGCGGAGTTTATGCGGCAGAATCCAAAACAACGTCTGTTGCGACGGAGGTTCAAAGCGATCTTCCTTATTATAAAGAAATTATGAATATCATCGGCCATTTGGAGTATTCAGGTTTTGAGGCCATGAAGAAACCCGACGTGAGTTTGAACATCGATTTTGTGAAGAGAACCTGGACCCTGCGAAATATCCATAGGTATGATAAGGAGGGAGGCATCCTGTTAGAAGAAGGCCGCTATGGTCTTTGCGCGGAATTGTCGACGTATGTTTACCAGAAGCTAAGGCCAATCCTTTCGAACCGCTATGAGTTAAAGTTCGCCGTGGCCACAGAGCCGGGATTTTTCCCCACCCATCAATCCAACCACATTGTGCTGCTGATTTCAGATAGAATGACGAACAGTTTTTATTTCATTGATCCGAGTTTTCATAAATACGGCAAGGCCAAAGATTTTAGCGCGTATCAAATATTTGGCGTTAGAGATGCTTTATCCTTTGTCAAAGATAAATCGGCCGACGTGACCTTTCTAACCGAGCAGGCCATGCCGCTTTTTATGAAGGACGATTTAATGCTTTCCTTTGCGGTCACCTCGGTGGATGGGATATTTGACAAGGATAATTTCTTGATCGTCTTGACAGCCAACAGCCGTAATACTATTTCTGGTTTAAATGTGGTGGTCGTTGGAAAGTACAGGGGACAAATCGAATCTTATGAAGGCAAGGAGCTGTTAGTACAGCTATTCAATCCTCTGGAACTTAAGAATTTGAAAATGAAAATAGGGCAATGGCTTGCGCAAAGTCATTTGATATAAAATCTCTATTGGAAAGTCGTTGCTGTTATGAGGAGTTTTGATTACAATACCCCATCTATGAATCGATTGATCCTATTATTTCTTTTAGCGGTTGTGTCCGGCGGTTGTGCCGCCGGGATGTATAACCCTGTGACAGCGTCGACCTCTTCGCAGACATTTCTGATGAATGAAGCTTCCTTCGCCCAGGTGAAGGTAGGCATGGCCCAGGATAAGGTGGAGCAGATCATGGGGGGAAGCATTGTCATTGGATATGCTTATCAGAAACCTTTGACGGATGAAGCGGCGATCGCTAAGGCTGTTTCTGAAGATTACAAGCCCTTGACGATTGCTAATCCTTATAAAACAGAAGATATCAAGACCAAGGAAGGCTCTTATCACGTCGAGTATTACATCAGCTCTATTCGACAATCGGATGGGGTTGTCAGTGATGATGAATTGGTTCCTTTGGTTTTCCGTGAGGGTATCCTGGTTGCCCGCGGTTGGGATTATGTCAGATCTCTTCGTTTAAAAAATCCTTCATGACGCCTTTTTATATTTCCCTGAAGCCCTTTTTAGATTATCGCAAGCTCCCTAGACCTACCCTATGGAATGAGATTTTCGCCAATCAAAAACCTTTAGAAGTGGAAATTGGATTTGGTAACGGAGAATATCTGGCCCGTCTGGCTGAAAGTCGTCCGGATACTAATTTTGTCGGTTTTGAAGAATACTGTGAACGTATTCATAAAACCTTGCGCAAGTTAAGTCGGGTGAATAATGACAATGTGCGGGTGCTGCGCATGGATGTCCGTCCTGCCTTTGAGTATTTGTTTTCACCAGAATCGATCAGTTATATTCATTGCCTGTATCCGCCGCCATGGCCTAAGAAGTCCGATATCAAACATCGCCTATTCACGACAGATTTTTTAAAAAGAGTCAATCATCGTCTGACTCTAAACGGGGTGCTTAAGATTGTGACGGATCATCATCCGTATATCCTTTGGGTTCAAGAGCAGCTGCCGACGAGTGGATTTAAGGCCACGTTAAAGTCGATTGCCGCGTCCTATGACACAAAGTTTGAACGCAAGTGGGTGGAGGGTGGGCAAAAAGAATTTTATGAATTAATCCTCACGAAAGAGGAATCTATGGAGTTGCCGCAAAAGAAGGAGGCCGATGTGAAGTTATATCGTTTAAATCATTTTGATCCTCATCATTTTCAGATGAAACCCTACTCAGAGAGCGGGATAGCGGTTGTCTTTAAAGATATCCTTTATGATGAGGCCAAAAAGACGGCGCTGATTCATCTTCTGGTCAACGATGAACATATTTTTCAGAATATTCGCGTCGTGGTTTATCAGACACCTCAAGGCTGGCAGATGAATTTGGCGGAAGGAACCATGATGATGCCGACAGCCGGTATCGCCAAGGCCTGGGAGTTGGTGTATGAGGCGGCTCAATCGCGGGTTTAAAGGTATGTCAAAATTTATCAGAATTTTTATAGTGTTGATCGTTCTTGGTGGAAGCGTTTCATCGGCGCAGGCAAGGGTGTCACATCCTCGTCGAGCACCTGTTGCTAAGATCGCCGGAGTTTCAGCGCCCGCGGCTTTGTTATGGAATGTGACACAGGATAAGGTGTTGTTTGCCAAAAACGCCACGCGGAAGGTTTATGCGGCGAGCACAACCAAGGTGATGACGGTGCTGTTAGCTCTAGAGAAGCTTTCGCTAGATCAATACGTCACCGTCAGTGCCAGGGCAACCCAGGTTCCTCCGACGAAGCTGGATTTTCAGCCCGGGGAACAATATCTCGTCAGGGATTTGATTCTGGCCTGTCTTTTAAAGTCAGCGAATGATGCCGCCATTGTTTTGGCCGAGGCGGTGGCCGGTTCTCAGGAAAAGTTTGTGGAGATGATGAATCAGAAAGCGCAAGACCTAGGGGCGAAGGATACCCTGTTTGCTAATCCTAATGGATTGCCGATCCCGACCAAACAATTTACGACAGCCAGGGATATGGCTATTATTTTTAAAGAAGCCTTGAAGAATGATTTCTTTCAAAAAGCCATCACCTTTCGTTATGGTACCATCTCTTCCAAAGGTGGAGGTCGTCGACATTTCTTGCGGTCTCATAACAAAGCCTTATTTTTACATTGGAAGCAAGACGTGGATGGTAAGACGGGTTTTACTCTGAAGGCCAAATCTTGTTTTGTGGGGTATATCAAGAAGGGCAATGACCTGTTGATTGTGGATGTCTTTGGTTGTAAAACCAATCGACGCTGGGATGATATCAAGTGGATGCTGGAGCATTACGCGGGGGTCAATTTATAGTGTAGAAATCCAAGAAAGAAGAATGGATTTTTTATTGTTGGAAGCGCTTTTGTAGGTTAAGATAGCGATCAATTACTGACATTATAAGGAGAAAGATATGAAAACCAATTTTTCAAACATTGTAATAGTTTCCCTAGTGGCCACCTTGGCAGGCGTGACGTTGTTAATCGGTATCCAGAACACGGTTCAAGTCGCTACGGCCCCTATTCGTGCTCAATTAATTGAAATGGAAGCCAGCCAAAGAGTGCTTGCTAAGAGTCTTAGCCGTTCAGGGAATGCTCAATTGAGCAAGCAATTATCCGCATTGCAGAATCAGTTGAAGTCCCTGCAAGGAAGATTGGGACGTCCTCAGGCTCCTGCTCCCGCCGCTCCTCAGGAGGATATGAATAAGGTTTATACGATTGATATCGGCAACACTCCTGTGAATGGTAAGAAAGATGCTCCTATCACGATTGTCGATTTTGCGGATTTTCAATGTCCCTTCTGCGCTCGTTTTTATCCCCCGTTGAAAGAAGTTTTAAAGGCGTATCCAGATCAGGTCAAGGTGGTGATTAAGAACTTCCCATTAAGTTTTCATCCCAATGCTCGTCCAGCAGCAAAGATGGCGTTAGCGGCGAATGAACAAGGGAAATATTATGAAATGGCGGATCTTTTAATGCAAAATGGAGCGGATGTTTCTGATGCCAAGGTTAAAGATTATGCCAAGGAACTTAAATTGGATTACAAGAAATTAATGAATGATTTAAAGGCCAAGGATGCCGCCTATGAAAAGATTGTCACGGACGATGCGAATTTAGGTCAGCAAGTCGATGTTCAAGGAACACCCACCTTCTTTTTAAACGGTAAGAAAACCAATGCCCGCGACTTTAACGGGTATAAAACTGAAATTGATAAAATTTTAGCTGCCAAATAAAATTCTTGGCAAAATAAGGGCTTTAAGGTATATTGAGCCCTTCAAATTTGAAGAATAGAGACGCAATCATGCGTTCGTATCAAATTTTCAGGAGGAGTATATGGGTGGTCGTGTCGGTGGTATATCAAGTAAATTTTACGCAGAAACAGCCGGGATTAAGGTTTCCGGAGGACAGAAGGTCAAGGCTGGAACCATTTTAACCCGCGAGGGAAACAGATGGCAAGCTGGTCTGAATGTGAATGGTAGAAGTTCTTTAACAGCAGCGATTGAGGGTAATGTGTATTTTACCCGCAAGAAGAATGCCGCTAAGAAGGTCATTACCTACATCAATATCAAACCTGTTGTATAAATATTAAAACAAAGACCATAGATCATGCGTTTGTCTGTGGTCTTTGTTTTTATCCTCTGGTCTAATTATGTGCGGTATTATTGGTTATGTTGGCCCATCTGATTCAACACCGATCCTATTAGCCTGTCTTAAGAAGCTCGAGTATCGCGGTTATGATTCTAGCGGTGTTGGTGTTCTAGATCATCATTCCCACCTGATTGTCCGTAAATCCAAAGGTAAAATTAAGAACTTAGAAGAAGTGTTAAAAGGAGAACCTTTACCTTTTTCTAATGTTGGTATTTCTCACACCCGCTGGGCCACGCATGGACTTCCTACCGATATCAACGCGCATCCCCATGTCAATAACGCAGGGACCATCGCTGTTGTTCATAACGGGATCATTGAAAATTATGCACCTTTAAGAGAGAAGCTTAAGAAACAGGGATGCTATTTTGTGTCTCAGACGGATACGGAAGTGATTGCCCATTTGATTTCCGTTCTTTATAAAGGGGATTTGAAGCAGGCGGTACAGAAAGCCATTGCTCAATTAAAGGGAGCTTTTGCGATTGCTGTCATCAGCAAGGATCATCCGGATCTGATGATCGCTGCCCGGGTGGGGTCGCCGTTAATTATTGGTTTAGGGGATAAAGAAAATTATATCGCCTCCGATGTGCCTGCCATCTTGGATCGGACCCGTCGGGTGATTTATTTGAAAGACGGACAGATGGCCGTGATCACGATGGACAAGGTGGATGTCTTTACCTTTGCGGGACAGAAGGTTACGCCTAAGGTTGACACGGTTTCTTTTACGGTGAGTGCTGCTCAAAAAGAAGGTTACGATCATTTTATGCTCAAGGAAATTCATGAGCAGCCTCAGGGGCTGGCAAATATGCTCAAGAATCGTTTGCCCAGCGGTAAACTTAATTTAGAAGGGTTGGATGTTTCGGATAAGGTGTTGGCGTCTGTAAAGAAGATCACCGTCATAGCCTGCGGGACAGCGTATCATGCGGGGTTGGTGGGCAAATATATTATTGAAGATTTAGCGCGTTTGACGACGGAGGTGGATACCTCTAGCGAATTTCGTTACCGCAATGCCATCATTGATAAGCATACCCTGGTGGTGGCGGTCAGTCAGTCCGGGGAGACGGCCGATACCTTAGCGGCGGTCAGAGAAGCCAAGGCCAAAGGGGCTAAGATTATTTCGATCTGTAACGTTGTCGGCTCCTCGCTGGCGCGGGAATCGGATGGCGTTTTATATACGCATGCCGGTCTTGAAATCGGCGTTGCTTCAACGAAGGCGTACACCGCCCAGCTGATGATGTTTTATTTACTGGGGATTAAATTAGCGCAGGTACGTCAAACAGCCAAACCGGCAAGACTTAAGGACCTGATCAAACAGCTCCAGCGTGTCCCAGACCATCAGAAGAGTTTGTTAGAACAAAAAGCCGCGATCTTAAAAATTGCCGAGGCTAATTCTCATTTTGGATGTTTCCTGTATCTAGGACGCAATATCAATTATCCAACAGCCTTAGAAGGGGCGCTTAAGCTCAAAGAAATTTCCTATATTCCAGCGGAAGGGTATGCGGCTGGTGAAATGAAGCACGGGCCGATCGCCCTAATTGATGAATACCGCGCGGTTGTCTGCGTCGCTGTGCAGTCCCACGTCTATGAAAAGATGATTTCGAATATTCAGGAAATCAGGGCCCGCAAAGGCAATGTGATAGCTGTTGCGACACAAGGGGATAAGGATATTGCTCATCATGTGGATTACGTCCTTACGGTTCCTGCGATTGATGAACTTTTAACGCCTCTTCTGGCGATTATCCCGTTACAGCTGATGGCGTATTACGTCGCTGTGAAACGCGGCAATGACGTGGATCAGCCCCGCAATCTCGCTAAATCTGTGACGGTGGAGTAAATATTCTTCTGTCATGACAAAATTCTAATATGCTCTACATAGTTTCAACTCCCATTGGCAATCTCAAAGACATCACCCTTCGAGCCATTGAAACACTGAAACTGGTGGATATCGTCGCTGCGGAAGATACTCGTCAGACAAAAATCCTCTTAGATCATTACGAAATTCAAAAACCCATCACCAGCTTCTTTGACCATAATCAAAGAGTTAAGGGGCCTCGCCTGTTAGAGACCCTCAAGGAAGGCAAGTCCATTGCCCTGGTCAGCGACGCGGGAACTCCGGGCATTTCGGATCCTGGATATTCGCTCATTAAGCTGGCGCAGGATAACAATATTCCCATCACCGTCATTCCCGGTGTGACTGCGGTTATCACCGCCTTGACCCTCTCAGGGTTACCGTCGCATCGATTTGTCTTTGAGGGATTCCTGCCACCTAAGACGGTGGGGCGCTGTAAGAAGCTTACGAGTCTCAAAGGACAGGACAGCGGGACGGTCATTTTTTATGAGTCGCCGCATCGCATTTTAAAGACGCTAGAAGATATTCAAAAGGTGTTTGAGGATCCGTATATCGTCGTAGCTCGTGAACTCACCAAAATGTTTGAAAATGTTCAAAAGGGTAAGGCCTCTGACATCATTGCCCACTTCATTGCCCATCCTCCTCGAGGGGAGTTTGTGGTCTTATTAAATCTGGCTCAAGATAATGATTAATGCCTGCATAGCCGTTATCGTCCTACGGTTATTTCTTCCCACCCTGATCAAGTTCCGATGTGGGTATATCACTAACGAATTATCCGGTTTAATTGTTGCTATCGTCATTCTGATGCTGGGACTCGTTTTCATTTTTAGAAAATGGCAACGCAACGAGGCGTTTGTTCAAAGTGGTTTTGAATGGCCCATCGTTGTGCTGTTGGCGGCCTGTGGGTTGTCGCTATTTCATTCGGCGTACTTCTTTGGATCACAGTTATTTGTCATCGGCATCCTTTCCTATGCGTTCTATTTCTATATCCTCGTCGATGTTCTTAGAGAAGAGCAGGCAGCCTGCCGTTACCTCTTGTCCTTGGGCACCTGTTGCCTGGTGGTGGGGGTTTGGTCTATTGGGGAGTATGGTCTTCCGATTAGCTCGACCTTGCACTGGGCGGATCAGTGGATCCCTAAGGTGTATTCCTATAGACGGGTGGCTTCTGTGTTTGATAGTCCCAACCTGTTGGCAGGTTTTTATATGATGGCGCTTCCTGTCCTAGGAGCGATTTTGGTGTTGTCAGACAAACTCTGGAAGAAGTGGGCGTCAGCAGCAGCTATTATTTTATCCCTGGCGGGTTTTTTAATGACGCTGTCTTTTTTGTGCACGGTCAATTTCTTTGTGACAACCGTCATTCTGGCTCCTGTGATCATGAAGGAATGGTTTAAGAAATCGTTTGGTAAACTTTTTTACTCGGCGGTGATGTTAGGGATGGGATTGATGGTGGGAGCTGTTTTTTGGATCCGCAAAGATTGCTCGTCGGGAGCCAGGGTTGAATATCTGCAGGCCGCCTGGCTCATATTAAAAGATCACTGGTGCTGGGGAACCGGGATTGATACCTTCCGATTTGTCAGTCCTCAATACGCCCATGGGTACAGTTATAGCGGCTATGTTCATAATAGCTATGTGCAGATTTGGGCGGAGATAGGAGTTCTGGGCTTGATCGCCGTCCTTTCATGGATAGGGCTCTTTGTGACCACAGCCTTGAAGGGGCTTCAATCGATACAGGAGAAGAGGCAAAGAATTCTTTGGGTGGCGCTGATCTGGGCATTAAGTGCGTTTTACGTTGATAATCTAACGAACTTCTCCCTGCTAAGTCCGGATATGGCGATCTTTGGATGGGTAGCCTTAGCCGGGTTTTGTACGTTGGCCGGCAGCACCAAGGAGGTGCCGATCAAGGCACAGGGCTCAAGAACATTGGGACTGTTCCTAGGATTGCTGGCAGGGCTGCTGTTGTTGAAATGTCTTGTGTTGGCCGCTTCCTTCTTGGATTTCCAAAAAGCCATGGTTGCCTTAGACAACAGGGAGTATCCTCGCTCCTATGAGTTATTTGAACAAGCCAAGCAATTAGAGCCCTCCAATCAGAACACCTACGCCGAGCAGGGGCTTTTGGACATGAGGGTTTATGAGTTAACCGGGCAGATGCAGTTCTTAAGTCAAGCCGAGTCCAAGCTTCAGGAAGCAAGCGCGTATTCCCCCTACTATTACCCAAACACCCTCCTGCTGTGTAAGATTGCCAAGGCCGAAGGAAATCGTCCTAAGATGAAGCAATACTATCAACGCCTTCTTAAGCTTTGCCCCGCAGGTCAGGCCTTTTTTGAACAGGAACTGCTCTTGAGTCAAAATAAGAAATAAGTCGCCCGATCAAATTCCTCCCCCTCCCTAACCCTCCCCACAAGGGGGAGGGAATGACGAAGTTAGGAGGAACTGTTCTTGAGTCCAAGAAAGAATAAGTTGCCCGTTCAGATTCCTCCCCCTTGATGGGGGAGGCTAGGTGGGGGTGGAAGCTAATCCAACTGACTATGTTCCCCCTCCCTAACCCTCCCCACAAGGGGGGAGGGAATGACGAAGTTAGGAGGAACTGTTCTTGAGTCCTCCAAAAAAGAATGCCCCCAAAACTGGCACACCTCGCTAGATATGCTATATTTGAGGCAGGTGAGGAGAGAGCCCCTATGACT
Organism: Candidatus Omnitrophota bacterium; assembly: GCA_015233165.1. Classification (GTDB taxonomy): domain Bacteria; phylum Omnitrophota; class Gorgyraeia; order Zapsychrales; family Fredricksoniimonadaceae; genus JACQCF01. The sequence continues at coordinate 3,651 of JADFYF010000041.1, read as the reverse complement.
GAGATGAAGAAGACTAATATATACAAATTGACCCTAGGATGGGTTCTTTGCTGTTTTTTCATGACCACCATCCTGCCTGTGAATCAGGTGTATGCCCAGCCGGCGCTTATTCTGCCTGAACCTGGCACCATGTTAAACGTTACCCCTTCCTTTGCTCCGGCAGAGGTCAAGGGCATCACCATTCATCCTGAAAACCCCTTACAATTCGATTTTCTCATTGATGGAGGAGACTCCCAATTAGCGGCAGGCCCTTTTAAGGAAGAGTCGAATAAGATTATTAAGTATTTCCTGGCGGCCCTGACTGTTCCTGAGAATGATCTGTGGGTCAACCTGTCGCCCTATGAGAAGGACCGCATTATTCCCAGAGGTCTCTCCGACACCGAGATGGGACGCGATATGCTGGCCCAGGACTATATTCTCAAACAACTGACAGCGTCTTTGATTTATCCCGAGAAAGAATTAGGAAAGACGTTCTGGAACACAATTTACAAGCAAGCCCAGCAGAAATATGGACGAACGGATATTCCTGTCAGCACCTTTAATAAGGTCTGGATTCTCCCCGACCAGGCGCAGGTTTACGAGAAGGGCAACAGCGCCTTTATTGTGAAGAGTCATATGAAGGTGATGCTGGCGGAGGATTACGAGTCGCTCAGTAAACATAATAATTCTTTGTTGTTCCCGAATGCTTCTGTCGGGAACCTAGAACATGCAAACCCTGGATCCCCGACTAAAAGCACCTGCCTGCCGGCAGGCAGGTTCGGGGATGACAAGGCGGGCGTGCACACCATCGGCTCCCAAATGGTCCGTGAACTCATCCTTCCCGTCTTGGAAAAGGAAGTCAATGAGGGAAAGAATTTTGCGTCCATCCGTCAGATCTATCAGGCCTTGATTCTAGCCCAGTGGTACAAGATCACCTTAAAAAATAGCCTCCTAGGACAGGTCTACATCGACAAAAACAAGACCAAGGGTGTGGATTTAGACGATAAGAATATGAAGGAAAAGATTTACAAGCAGTATCTGAAGGCATTTAAGAAGGGTGTTTATAACTATATCAAGGAAGACAAGGATCTTCAAACAGGTGAGACGATCCCGAGAAAGTATTTCTCGGGAGGGCTTGTTCTTGAGACAGGAAAACTTGTGAGGGATGGCTTGCAGAAGGCATCGTTATTAAGTCCCGAATCTCGGGCGTCAGTAGAGTCTGAACTTGTTGGTGGGGGTATTTCAGATAGGGACCAACTGGTCACGTTTAATATGATGGAGAACCGCAGATCCGACGGGGCTATGCTAAGCAGGGACGCTATCCAGACTCAGATTGATGCAATTGATTCTAAAAAAAATAATCTGGGGTTTGATCTTAGTACGAGGAATGCTGAGGGTGGTCAGCTTATTGTGGAACCTGTGGAAGGAAAGGAAGTTGCAATTAATACTTATGGAGTAATTGCTTTCTTCGTCGCTGATGGGGATATTTATGTTGTCTATAAGAATGATCAGACAGGCAATAAGGCTGTTATTGATAGCATTAGTTTAAAGAATGTGAAATTTATGGACCCAAAAACGATCACAGCGGATAGTTATAGAAAAAGATTAGATCCTTCTAAAATTGCAGAGATTCCGTCGGGTGTTATCAATTATTTTGCAAGCCAATTGTCGCCAGAGGAATTTGGAGTAGTATTTACAGGAAATCAAACGAACTTTAAAGCAGCAACTTCACAGGTCATGCCTGAGGCTGAGATCATCGCCAAAGAAGAGGAATTGAATACCCTTGCGGATGATATCGTCGTAGACACCGAAGCGATGAAGGCTAACAAGGCCGGGGTTTTGGCCATCAAGGTTAAGGGAAAACCTTTTAAAATAGATAATGTCATTAATTTCTATGTGTCTGAGGGGAAACTTTATATCGCCCGTGTTAGCAAAAGCAAAGATTTTACAAACGTGGAATTTGGCGTTCTGAACCCTCAGGGTAAGGAAGACCCTACATATATCAGCGACATTTTTATCAGTCTAAATAGGAACGAGCTGCCCAGCGAATTTTCAAAAGAGCTAGGCATCATTGAGCCGGTGTTGTCAAGACAGAAGATCAAGGAGTTCATTAAAGACAGCAAAGGGCAGCGACCGGGAATAGGGCTTGTTCGACCTGAAGATTCCCCACGCAATAAGTATTCGGAGGAGTTGTTTAAAGCCCTCGCACCTGAGGGGAAAACATTAAGGGATCTTCCAGACTTTAAAGTTGTAGATGTTATTGTCAATCTTCGAAATAATACAACAGGTTTTAATTTAAAAGGCCTGCTTGCTCTGGCTGTCTTTAAAGGGGATGTTTATGCGGCTTATATAGAGAATTCTGAGATGAAATTTTTGAAAATTCTTAATGAGAAGAATGTTAAGCAAGAGCATGCTCAGGGTGAATATAAAGAAGAAAATTACAGAATAGAATTAAAACGCAGCGAAGTGCCCCAAGAGGTTATGCAAGCCTTCAAGGACATGTCTGGAAAAGACCTGGATGCTGTGGCAAAGGTCGAGGGAGCTGTCAGCATGACCTATAATAAGATCAGGGGTAAATTAACTCAGATGGTGGCAAAGGTGAAGGAAGCTGTCAAGGCAGCGCTAACCGTCAAGAAGACAGCAAGCTCGTCGCGTATTTTGATGAACTTCATGGTAAGAATGACCTATGAGAAGGTCATGGCTAAATTAGAGGAGATTGATGAGAATGGAGGTTTGCCAACGGGCATCAATTTTGAGGTAGATAAGGAAATGTTTCTTAATTATCACAGGCTAAGACTCAACGGAAAGATTATCAGTGATCTGACAGCCCTTACTGCGCGAGGTCAAATATTATATATTGCCCATCTCAGCAGCGAGAATAAGAATAAGGATGAGGAAAGGAAGACAACTTACTATAGGTATGAGGGTAATAAGGGGCCTATACCGATGGAGGCTAAAGATTTGCCGAAGGATGTTCAAGAGGAATTTGGGATTCCCGAACAGCAGATAAAACCAGAAACAGCTGAGGCTCCAGCACAACAGGTAGAGCAGGCTGCCCGGGAATTGGGATTACCTTCGCTAGAGGGGGGGATAGAGCCACGGGACATGAATGTCGAGAGAATCATGAAGTCTCCTCAAATAAAGGATCAGATCGACAATATTAAGCAGAAGCTGCCATCAGGAATTAATCTTAATAAGGGTGACGTTGATGAGGTGGACTGGGATGATGTTCCCCTGATTGGAGGAAAGACTAATCAGGATCAAGTCGAACAGGTAGAAGAGGATGGGATAGGGGTTACACCTAGAATTGCGACGATCAACCTGCCTGTCGAGCTTGGCAGGAATAAATTTAAAGTAGGGATTAATCATGTAACGGCCTTTACTGTGGGAAACAATGCATTATATTTTGCTTTTTTGGATGCGGATAACGATTATCAATTAAGTTATGGCCAATTAGTCGCTCCAAGGGAAAGCCAAGAGGATAGCTTAAATGCGGTGTATTGGAGGCTGAGTGAACGTCATCTGCCACCCGAAGTACGTGCACAATTTGGCTTACCAGCGCTGGAGGCGGAGGATACTTCAGAAGATGAAGTTCATATATCCCCACCAGGTACAAAGGTACCCAAGTCAAGCCCGGTCACGTTGGATAAATTTAGAATTCCACCACCAGAC